>JAJYZE010000044.1 GCA_021800195.1 Acidobacteriota bacterium | reverse complement strand
TAAACCGGATCGATGCCGACGGGAATCTGCGCGGAGTCCGAGAGCGTAGTGGTAGAAACCGTCTCAATGGAATCTACCTGGCCGTTGGTTCCCGGGGAGTTCTGGCTGATGGCATAGACGCGCGGGGCGTTGGTGGTCCCGACGACGTAATAGGGATTGCTGCCTCCAGCCTCGATATCCACGGTGTCATAGAGGGCAGCCGTAGAGGCGTTGACGGCGGCAATGCTGTTCAGGCCACCTTGTGGGATGAAGATGGTCGATAGACCGCTGGCCGGGGTGAAGGCCGACATGGACACCGGCTCGGACTCCACAGGGAGGGAGGTAAAGACAATGTCGCTGGTAAGCAGCGTGGAGGGGTTGGCCAGGGAAAAGGTGCTCAACGAGCCGTCCAGATTGGTGACATAACCCTGGCTGCCATTGACATTGATCACAAAATAGTTCGGGTTGGTGACAAGATTCGGCGTCGCCAGCAGCGTGTCGCCGGAGAAGTCCACAATTGTGGCCAGCGACTGCTCGCCGCTGATCGTGGGTATCGAGAGGGCGACCGCATATTTCGTAAGCTGTCCGGCGGGGCCAACAGGGTTGATGGCCTGAACCACAGGACGATAGTTGTCGCCACAGCCGGCGGTTGCCATCAGAATGGAGAGGCTGGCAATGCCCGCCAGGCTGGCGCGGCGCGCAAAGCTCGCCCGGCATCCGAAGCCGGGGCGGCATAGACGATTCCCAAGCCGATGGATAAAGATGGAATGCGACATTCTGAACAAACAGTACTCCCCCAAAAAGGCCGCTTTGAGCCAAGCCAGGGGTGGAACCCGGACGCTCCAAAGCCCGGACGCTTCCGATCCAGACTCTCCTGATTGGCTATGGACGATCTTCGCGGCTACCTTCAGCATCTGATTGTAAACGAATCAAGCCGCGGATCCTGGCGCGCAGGGACAAAGAACCGGGAGCCGGAATCTCATCCCGGACAGAAGAAACGGCGCAGGAGGATGGAATGAACGAACCGGAAACGATCCTGGAGATGCTGGGGGGACGGCAGCGGGAAGCCCGCGTTCTGGCGGTCATCGGGCTGTCCGATGATCCGGGTAAGCCCAGCTACGCCGTCTCCGCTTACATGCAGCAGCACGGCTACAAGATCTACCCCGTGAATCCAGCCATCGAGAGCGTCCTGGGGGAAAAGAGCTATCGCTCCTTGGCGGAGTTGCCGGTGAAGCCGGACGTGGTGAATGTATTTCGGCGAGCATCCTATCTACCCACCGTCGTCGAGGAGATGCTCTCGCTGGGTCTTAAAAGCCTGTGGGCGCAGATGGGCATCTGGAACCCGGAGGCAGCCGCCAGCGCGGAAGCGGGCGGAATCCGGGTGGTCATGGACCGCTGCATCCTGGTGGAGCACCGGCGGCTGTTTGGCTAGGTAGCCAAAGCTGGAGAGGACTGTCGTACTGGTTTTCGGGCGGTTGCTTCTACAATGGAGAGATGATGGAAAGGCCCTGGAGCAAAGGACGACGAGCGCTGGCAGCCGCTGCTGTGGTGCTGACCGCGCTGCTGGGGGGGAGCGCGGCGGCGCAGATCGCCGAAGTAGGCAACGGCGGGCCAGGGCCGGTGAAGGCCGAACATCTCACGGCTGAGTTGACCGCGCTCTCACCCCAGATCGCCGTGGGCGGAACGCTGCAGGTGGGCTTGGTGTTGACCATACAGGAGGGCTGGCACGTCTACTGGATCAACGCCGGCGATTCAGGAGAGCCGCCGGCCATCCATTGGACGCTGCCCAAGGGAGTGACTGCTGGTCCCATGCAGTTCCCCCCTCCCAGCCGCTTGCCCCTTGGGCCACTCATGGACTTTGGCTACCAGGACAGCGTGGCCTTCCCTGTCCGCCTCACGGCGTCTCCCACCCTGCATCCGGGCAAGCTGCATCTGGATGCGCATGTAAGCTGGCTGGTGTGCAGCAGCGTCTGCCTGCCCGGCAAGGCGCATTTGGGCATGGATCTGGAGGCGGTGAAGGGTCCACTGCCCAAGCCGGCGGAGGTGGGCGCCCTGGGAACGGCGCTCGCTGAGTTACCTTCGCCGCTCTCGGATGGCATGAGCGCCGAAGCCGTGACCGATGCCAAGCAGATTCTGGTCACATTCAAGACCGGTTCAAGGGAGACGTCGGCCCAGATCTATCCCTATGATTCCGAAGTCATCGAGAACGCCGCGGCGCAGCGGGTGGAATCCCTGTCCGATGGAGCCAAAGTATGGCTGAAGCGGGCCCAGGATTCGGTAAGCCCGCCCGCGACCTTGCATGCTCTGGTGGAGTTCCCCGACATCGGGGCGTTTGACTTCTCCGTACCTGTCAGCCAGGGAGTGGTCCCGGCGCCTCCACTGGCTGCACAGGCGATGCCGGACAGCAACCCAGACCAGGATCAGAGTCAGACCCAGCCCTTGACGGCTCTCAGCGCGATAGGATTGGCGTTTCTAGGAGGCATGCTGCTCAATCTGATGCCCTGCGTCTTTCCGGTGCTGTTCTTGAAGGGGTTGAGCCTGCTGCACTCCGCCGGCGAAGAACGAGCCCGGCAAAGGTCGCACGGATGGATGTACACGGCGGGAATCGTCGTCAGCTTCTGGGCAATCGTCGCCGGCCTGCTGATCTTGAGAGCCGGCGGCCGCGCGTTGGGCTGGGGATTCCAGTTGCAGTCCCCCGGATTTGTAGCCGTTCTGGCGTCCTTGGTCTTTTTTCTTGGTCTGAGCCTTGCAGGCCAGTTTGAAATTGGGCTCAGCCTGACCAGCGTCGGCGGCGGACTGGCCAGAAAGCCAGGATTAACCGGCAGCTTCTTTACCGGAGTGCTGGCCACAGTAGTCGCCACACCCTGCATGGCGCCGTTGATGGGTGCGGCGGTCGGCTTCGCGCTGGTGCAGCAGGCTTGGCTCACGTTTCTGGTCTTCACCAGCCTGGCGCTGGGGCTGGCCGCTCCCTTCCTGGCGCTGACGATGCAACCCCGCTGGACCAGAGCGTTGCCCCCACCGGGCACCTGGATGGAGACGCTCAAAAACCTGGTATCTGTGCCTCTGTTTGCCACAGCCATCTGGCTGACCTGGGTGTACGGGCAACTCTACTCACCCGATGGGGTGAACCACATGGCCTGGCTGCTGAGCTGCTTCCTCGTTTTGGCGGTCGCGGGATGGGCGCTGGGCCGGTGGCCGGCAAAACGGGGCGCAACCTTGGCTGCGGTGGTCCTGATTGCCGGTGCCCTGGCGCTGCCGCTACACCGGCCGGCAGTGGATAAGCTGGTCTGGAAGCCTTACACCCAAGCGAACTTTGCGGCCGCTCGGGCATCTGGGAATCCAGTGTTTATCGACTTCACGGCGGCCTGGTGCTTGAGCTGCCAGGTGAATGAGCGGGCCGTGCTGGAGTCTGGCGCGGTGGAGCGGGCGCTGGGAAAGAACCGCATGCAGCTTCTCAAGGCTGACTGGACGCAGTATGATCCAATGATCACCAAACAGTTGGCCTCGCTGGGAAGAAGCGGTGTTCCTACCTATGTGATCTATCCCCCGGGCGCGATCTCCAACCCGGATGTCCTGCCCGAGGTTCTGACCGAGCAGGTCGTACTGAAGGCCATACGGACCGACGCCCGGCCGATGGGCTCGCAGACCGCGAAATCGCGCTGAAAACGAATCTCGCGGCGGCTCGCCCGAGCAGAGCGCCCGGAATCAAGAGTTAAGGAGGGTTCTGACCATGAAGAAGTCACTATGTGGATGGTTGGTAGCGGCAGGGTTGGCGATGATTTCACTGAACGCGTTGGCGCTGACGCCGGGAGACGCCGCCCCGGAGTTTCATGGCGTGGGTTCAAACGGCAAAACACAGACGCTGGCGCAGTACCGAGGCAAGTACGTGGTGCTGGAATGGACCAACCGGGATTGCCCCTACACGCGCAAGCACTACCGCAGCGGCAACATGGAGCGCCTGCAAAAGGAATGGACGGCCAGGGGGGTGATATGGTTGACGGTGATCTCCTCCGCTCCGGGACAACAGGGATACGCGACGCCGGAACTGGAGAACGCCTACCTGCAGAAGATGCACGCCGCGCCGACAGCGGTAATTCTGGATTCCAGCGGAAAGATTGGGCGGCTGTATGACGCCAAAACCACGCCGGATATGTTCGTGATCGATCCGCAGGGAAAGTTGATCTATGAGGGCGCGATCGACGACCGCCCGACGCCGGACCCGGCCAGCCTGCAGGGAGCAACGAACTATGTGAGCGCGGCGTTGCGGGAGGCAATGAAAGGGGAACCGGTCCAGACTCCTGTCACCCGGCCTTACGGCTGCAGTGTGAAGTACGGAGATTGAATCACCGGCGCAACGTTCTCATGATGGGGGCAGAGGCAGAGCGGCCGATGCTGATCGTTATGCGCTCAGCGGCAACTTCGTGCCGGCCCTATCCTGCTCTCGTATCGCGCATCCGAGCGGCTGGCGAACGATGCTCATTCACGCACCAGAGTTGGATCCGGAACCCCGCTCGCGAAGACGAGCAATCTCGGCCATGCGTTGGGCCAGAAGCTTCTCGCGACCTTCGCCGGTGGGGTGATAGAAGCGGCGGTTGAGAAGCCCCTCAGGCAAGCACGGCATTGCGGCTACCTTACCTTCGACATCGTGGGCGTACTGGTAGCCTTTGCCGTAGTCCAACTGCTTCATTAACCGGGTGGGAGCGTTGCGCAGGTGCAGGGGCACGGGTTCGGCAGGGCTGGTCTCAATCTCGGCGCGAACCTCTCCGTAGGCCTTATAGACGGCATTGGATTTGGGAGCGAGCGCCAGATAGATAACGGCCTGGGCTAGCGCCAGTTCCCCCTCCGGAGAACCCAGAAAATGCATGGCGTCGCGGGCTGAGAGACAGAGATTGAGCGCCTCGGGCGCTGCCAAACCAACGTCTTCCACCGCCATCCGAACGATGCGGCGAGCGATATACATGGCGTCTTCGCCGGCGGCCAGCATGCGGCCCAGCCAGTAGAGCGCGGCATCGGCGTCGGAGTTGCGAACCGATTTGTGCAACGCGGAGATGATGTCATAGTGCTGTTCGCCGCTCTTGTCGTAGAGCAGAAGGCGCTGCTGCAAAGCATCGAATGCAATGTCCAGGGTGAGGACCGTCTCACCCCGTTCCTGAACCAGCTTGGCGGCAACCTCCAGGGCGTTGAGGGCATAGCGCGCGTCGCCGCTGGAGTAGCTGGCGATGGCCTCCAGCGCTTTCGTCTCTGCGCTCAGAGAAAGGCTGCCCAATCCCCGCGAATCTTGCTCAGATTTGCCCCTGCCCTCAGCCAGGGTGCGCTGCAGCAGGGCAAGAATCTCCTGCTGTTCCAGAGCACGCAGAGTGTAGACGCGGCAGCGGGAGAGCAACGCCGCGTTGATCTCAAAGCTGGGATTTTCCGTCGTGGCGCCGATCAGGCGGATGCTGCCACGCTCCACGTAGGGAAGAAAGGCATCCTGTTGCGCTTTGTTGAAGCGATGCATCTCGTCGATGAACAGAATGGTTCGGGATCCGAACGAGGCAGCCTTCTCCGCGTCCGCCATCACCTGCTTGATCTCCTTGATGCCGGACAGCACCGCGGAGAACTCGATGAAGGTTGCGGAGGTGCGAAGGGCGATGATCTTGGCCAGCGAGGTCTTGCCCGACCCCGGAGGACCCCAGAAGATCAGCGAAGAGGCGTCATCGGACTCGATCTGGAGGCGCAGCGGCCTTCCCGGAGCCAGCAGATGCGACTGGCCGAAGAACTCGTCGAGCGACCGTGGCCGCATGCGTTCAGCCAGCGGGATGGAGTGCTCCGCAGGGCGGGTCGGATCCGGGTTGGAGGTGAAGAGGCTCATGGAGTTCGGGAGGAAGGGCTGGAAGCGCACGCGCGCTGGCGCATGGCCTCATACAGGAGCGTGGAGCCAGCGACCGCAGCATTGAGAGACTCGACCGCAACGGGTATGCACACTCTATGATGCGCCAGCCGGAGAGCCTGGGCGGAGAGGCCGGCTCCCTCATTGCCGATCAGCAGAGCCGTTCGCGGAGCAAAGACGGTCTCCAGCAGGGAGGCCGCGCCGAGCGGTTGGGCCACGGCGGCATAGAGCCTGGCTCCCTGCGCTTGCAACTGTTCACCAATCTCCTCCAGCGGCGCGCGGACCACAGGGATGCGAAAGACCGAGCCGGCAGAGGCCCGAACGACCTTGGGGTTCCAAGGATTCACCGTCTCGGGAGTCACATACATCTGTTGCGCCCCAAAGGCCTCCGCGCTGCGCAACAGCGTGCCCAGGTTGCCGGGGTCTTGCAGCGCCTCCACAACCAGAACCACCGCCTCCGGCGCCAGCCGGGTGAGCGTTAGTAGCGGGATGCGTACAATGGCGGCTATGCCTTGGGGCGAGGCGGTCTCCACAGCGCCGGCGAACACCTCACGGCTTAGCGTGAAACAGCCGCAGGCCGCGACTGCGGCCAGTGCCGGGCGATCGAGCAAACTCTGGCTACCTTCGCGCACGAAGAGACCTTCGATCTCCAGACCGGAGCGGATCGCCTCCACGATGAGATGCTCTCCCTCCACGCCGAGCCGCTCGCCTGCCCGCGCCGCCTCTCCGCTGAAGGAGGCGCGGAGAGCTTTGGCGCGAGCGTTGGACTTGCTGGTGATGAGCAAAGTTTCTGGCATGGCACAAGGCGGATTCCAAATCAAGCCGCGGCGCTCTCTGGTTGGTCGGATATCGCTGAGATCCAGTGTAAGCGCTGCTTGTAGGGAAGCGATGCGAACAGAGACTTCGCTTTGCAGAAGGCATATGGGATAAAGTCATTGCTGGGGAAGATTAACTTGACGGCTGAGATGCTCCGCATTCATCCAGACGAACCGGAACCGCGCCTGGTCTCTCAGGTTGTCGCTTCACTGCGACACGGCGATGTGGTGGCTTTGCCCACAGACACATTTTACGGATTGGCGGTCGACCCGGTGAATCTGCGCGCGGTCGAGCGGATTTATGAGCTGAAGACGCGGGCCAAGCACAAGCCTCTCTCCTTGTTGCTCTCAGACGTGGCCCAGGCCTATGAACTGGCGCGCGAGATCGACACAACCTTCGACAGACTGGCGGAGAGGTTTTGGCCTGGGCCGCTGACGATTGTGGTGAAGGCGGGCAGCAAACTGCCGTTGCGCGTCACCGCGAACACCGGCAACGTGGCCTTGCGGGTTCCCGAAGCACAGATCTGCCGGAGCGTTGTGCGATCTTTGGGGCTACCCATCACGGCGACTTCAGCGAATTTGAGCGGCCGCGCCGAGTGCACCTACGCCGCCTGCGTGCGGGAGCAGTTCGGAGACAAGATCCCGGTCATTGTGGACGGCGGGCCGACCGCCCGGACGGTGGCTACCACCATTGTGGACCTGAGCGGGGGCGGAAACTCCTGGACGATCCTGCGCGAGGGCGCCATTCCGACCTATGAGGTCGCGCTCGCCCTGCAGCACTAGAATTTTGCCGGCCATAACCGCGGCGGACAAGCCGTCTGCCTGCGCCGTTCACTCATCAACCGGTGCGCATGCCTGGGCATCGCAACCCAGGCATCAACCGGAGTCCCTCTCTTCCCCCCGCGGAGGGCCCAGATCTCCAAAAGGAAATGACGAAGCATGGCATCGGGCTAACTGGATTCCGCACGGCCTGTCGCGGCATACTTAAAGTTGGTTGCACAACCCATGGATACCGTAGCAGCCAAACCGGGGAACCAAGGAAGTGCGGAGATGGCGGTTGGATCCCGGCCAACCGGGGGCAGATCGGGAGGCATCCACTGGCTGCGTTGGGCGCTGCTGGCGCTGCTGCTGGCCGCCACGGGATGGTTCACCTGGGTCTACCGTCAGATCGTGACCACCGCCGGGCTCGACAACGCGCGGCCGGCGGACGCTATTGCCGTGTTTGGCGCGGCCGAGTACGTGGGAAGACCTTCTCCCGTGCTGCGCGCCCGGCTGGACAAAGCGGTGTCACTCTTCGACGAGGGGATGGCGCCGCTGATCATCACGCTGGGAGGCGGCTTTGAGAAGGACTCGGGAGAGACTGAGGGCGGCGTGGGGCGCGATTACCTGCTGGCCAACGGCGTGCCTTACGGCCACATCATCGCCGAGACCAAGTCCTTCGATACCGAACAGCAGGTAACCAGCCTGGCCGGAATTGCGGCTCAGCGTCACCTTCGCCACCTGATCGTCGTCAGCGATGGCACGCACCTGTTTCGCATCGCGCTCCTCTGCAAACGGGCGGGCTTGAACGTCTACACCTGCCCGCGCGAACCTTTGGGCCATATCGACCAGGTGGATGCCGCCAAGCGGATTGCCCACGAGATGCTGAGCTACACCTTTGAGCGGCTGAACCTGAACGTGAGCCGGCTGCGCCTGTGGTTGCACGGACAAACCCCGGCCGGATAGCGTCCTTTCGCGCAGTTGAACCACAATACCCCAACTTCGATCGGAGTCTTGCGCGGCCTGTGAGCTCCGGCAGGCGCATCTGCTGGGGAGTGGGGCTATGCCTTCGCGGCTTCAACGGCCCCCACAGGAGAAATGCGCAGATCGCCTCCGGTCATCTGCCGCGGCAGATCCAGCTTCAGCAAGCCGAGAATCGTGGGCGAGATATCACGCAGCGAACCGTCCGAGCGAAGCCCAGAGCTCTTGCCCTGGTCGGTGACCAGGATGAAGGGCACGGGGTTGGTGGTATGGGCGGTGTGCGGGCCGCCTGTGACCGGGTCAATCAGCAGCTCGGCGTTGCCGTGATCGGCGGAGATGATCCAGTTGGCGTTGTGATGCTGGACGGCCTTGTAGATCCTCCCGAGCTGAGCGTCAATGGTCTCCACCGCCTTGACCGTGGGCTCGATCTTGCCTGAGTGACCCACCATGTCCGCATTGGCGAAGTTCACGATGATCACGTCGAAGGCCGTGTCGTTGATCGATTTGACAACCACGTCCGCGATGCCCTCGGCCGACATCTCTGGAGCCAGGTCATAGGTGGCGACCTTTTTGGAAGGAATCAGCTCCCGGTCCTCTCCGGGAAACGGCTTCTCGATTCCGCCATTGAAGAAGTAGGTGACGTGCGCGTACTTCTCCGTCTCCGCAACACGCAGATTGCGCAGATTGGCCGTAGACATCACATTGGCCAGGAGGTTATCCATGCTCTCGGGTGGAATCACCATGGGCAGAGTGAACTTGGGATCGTACTGCGTCATCATGACGTAGTGGAGGTGGGCAGGAACGGTATGCAAGGGAATCTCTTCGTTCAACTCCGCGGCCTTGGGAAGGCCAAGGCCGGCGTCAGCGGTGAGGCCGCTGCGGCGAGTGAGAGCCCGGGTGATCTGGCGGGCTCGATCGGCGCGAAAGTTGAAACAGATGACGGCATCGCCCTCTGCGATCAGGCCGATGGGATGCCGGCCTGCGTCGACGCAAACAAAGGGTTCGATGAACTCATCGGTGACTCCGTTGTTATAGCTCTCTTTGACCCGGCTGACAGGGTCGCTGTACCTGCCGCCAGTTGAATCGCCCTTGACCATGGCGCAAAAGGCCTTGGCAATCTTCTCCCAGCGTAAGTCGCGGTCCATGGCGTAGTAGCGGCCACTGACGCTGGCCAGTTGGCCGACGCCATACTCAGTGAATCTCTGCTCGAGTTCCTGGAGGTAACCGGCTCCGCTGGTGGGCAGCGTATCGCGGCCGTCGAGAAAGGCATGAACATACACGCGCTTGAGGTTGTGCTGCGCGGCCAGGCGCAGCAGCGCGTTCAAGTGACGCTGCTGAGAGTGGACCCCGCCGTCCGAGACCAGTCCGATCAGGTGCAAGGCGTGACCCTGCTCGGCAACTCGGACGGCCGCCAGCAGCGTCGGGTCAGAGAAGAACTCCCCTGATTCGATGGCCATATCGATGCGCGTGATGTCCATGCGTACGATCCGGCCCGCTCCGATATTGAGATGGCCAACCTCGCTGTTGCCCATCTGTCCGTCAGGAAGGCCGACGAAGTGGTCGCTGGCCTGGAGGAGCGTGTTGGGGTTCTCGCGCAGCAACTTGTCATAATTTGGCTTGCGCGCCAGAGCGATGGCATTGCCGCGAGTTTCGACGCGGTAACCCCAACCGTCGAGAATCGTGAGGATCACCGGTGGTGTTTTTCTCATAAGGGCCAGCCTCCTTGGCTTGGTTCGGCAGAGAGTGGGAAGGATCGCACAGGGAGGAGTGCAGGAGCTTGTAAAGCGCCTTCAGGCCCTTGCAGCGTAGCCCGATTCGCGCAGCCCCATTTCAGAAGAAAAGAGCCACACGCAAGGCTGCCCTTTGGGGCGCCGGCGGCAGCGTTGGCTAAACAGCGTGGTTGACGGAGGCGCGGCCCAAATACCGGGAGGTCTGGCCCAACTCCTCTTCAATACGCAGGAGCTGGTTGTACTTGGCGATACGGTCCGTGCGGGAGGCCGATCCGGTCTTGATCTGCCCGACGCCGGTGGCCACGGCGAAGTCCGCGATAAAGGTGTCCTCGGTCTCTCCGGAGCGATGGGAGATGATGGCGGTGTAACCGTTGCGGCGAGCCAGTTCGACGGCGTCGAAGGTCTCCGAGACGCTGCCGATCTGGTTGAGTTTGATGAGAATCGAGTTGGCCGCCCCCTCCTGAATGCCGCGCTCGAGGATGGCGGTGTTGGTGACGAACAGATCGTCGCCGACGAGTTGAAGTTTATTACCCAGCTTCTGGGTGAGCAGCTTCCAGCCCTGCCAATCGTTCTCATCCAGGCCATCTTCGAGGCTGACAATGGGATACTGGCGAGCCCAGTCGGCCCAGAACTCAACCATCTGGGCGGAGGTCTTCTCACTTTTGTCCGATTTCTTGAAGACGTATTTGCCCAGCTCTTTGTTGAAGAACTCGCTGGCCGCCGGATCCAAGGCGATGGCGATCTGCTCGCCGGGAGTATACCCGGCCAGAGTGATGGCCTCCAGAATCACTTCGATGGCTTCAACGTTGGACCTGAGGGAAGGAGCGAAGCCGCCCTCGTCGCCGACGGCGGTGTTGTAGCCCTTCTTCTTGAGTACGCCTTTGAGAGTATGGAAGACCTCGGCGCCCCAGCGCAGGGCATCCGCGAAGCTTTCCGCGCCGACCGGCATCACCATGAACTCCTGGAAGTCGACGTTGTTATCGGCGTGCGCGCCTCCGTTGAGAATATTCATCATCGGCGTGGGCAGAATGCTGGCGTTGGCGCCGCCGAGGTAGCGGTAGAGAGGCAGGCCAAGAGCCTCGGCCGAGGCGCGCGCACAGGCCATGGAGACGGCAAGGATGGCATTGGCTCCCAGTTTGCCTTTGTTGGGGTTGCCATCCAGGGCGATCATGGTGGCATCGATCAGTCTCTGATTGGCGGCATCCATGCCTGTAAGTTCGGGCGCAATGACGGACTCGACGTTTTCAACGGCCTTGAGAACGCCTTTGCCCAGGTAGTGGGACTTATCGCCATCGCGCAACTCTACGGCCTCATGTTCACCGGTAGAGGCTCCGCTGGGGACAGCGGCGCAACCGCGAGCGCCCTCGGAGAGCGTCACATCGGCCTCCACGGTGGGGTTGCCGCGGCTGTCCAGAATTTCACGAGCGTGGATAGAAACAATTTCGGTCATTGGATTCCTCAGTCTTGTAGCTTTGCTACGTTGGGTTGGATGCGTGATCCGGTGCTGGAGTCGATCTGCCAGGGCGGGCCGGCGATCGACGGCGATAGGATTGCCCGCGGCCCCGGAGATCACACCGACAAGATCATTCATGGGGCGGCTCCACCGGCCTCATTTTAGCAAAGCGGCGGCGCTGGGTTTCGATGCTGTGGAGCGATTGCCGCACAGTATCTGCGAGCAGAGCAAGCAACTCATCTCCCTCTTCGCGAGTGGCAAGCGGCATCCGCAGGCTCACTCTGGTGCCGCGCCCCGGACGGCTGACCACTTCGACGTGAGCCTCATCGCCGTAAAGAACCTGAATGCGTTCGTGCACGTTGCGCATGCCGATGCCGGACCCTTCGCGAAGCAAACCGCTCAGCGGCGCCTGGGTAGGCCCCCCAGGTTCAATGCCCACTCCATCGTCCTCGATCTCCAGCAATAACTGGCCGTCCGCCACGCGGCTGCGCAAGGTGATGACGCCGCCGGAGATGCGCGGCTCCAGACCATGCTTGATGCTGTTTTCAATCAGCGGCTGGAGCAACATGCTGGGCACGGCGATGTCCAAGGTTTCGGGCGCTATCTCTTTCAACACGCGCAGCTTATTTCCAAAGCGCACGACCTCAATATCCAGATAATCGTCCGTGAAATCAAGCTCTTCGCGTAACGGAACAAAGGCGTCGCGGCCGCGCAGGAGCACGCGCAGGATGTTGCTGAGTTTGACGATCATCTCACGCGCCAGGTCCGGCTGCGACCGGACCAATGAGGCGATGGAGTTCAGGGTGTTGAAGAGAAAGTGCGGGTTAATCTGGCGTTGCAGAGCGTCCAGACGCGCCTCCAGCAGCAGCCGGGATTGTTCCTCCAGCTTGTGCTCAATGCGCACCGCGTTCCATATCTTCAGCGGGATGCCAACCACCACTGGAGCACAGGCGCAGATGGCCAGCTCCATGAACCAGGAGCTGGAGTAGAGCGCGAAGTAGCGGCGCGGATACAGATGGGAGAGCAAACTGGCTCCGAACCCGGTAGCCATCAGCAGGACCAGAAGGGAGATCTGGCGGTCCAGATGCGGCCAGGAGACGGTGCGGCGAATCCAGCGATAGAGACTCAGGTCGATCAGCGGAGAGAAGGTCCAGATGTTCTCCTCGCCGCCGATGCGGCGATAGGCGCCGAAGATGGCCGCCACCAGGAGATTGACGGGTAGAGCGAAGAATTCCCGGTGAGCCAGCGCAGGAAAGGCGAGAGCCGCGCCCCCGACCATGGCGGCCCAGGGACCAAGCAGCAGGCCCAGAATCGCCGTAGCCTGGAGCGAGATGTCCGCAGCCAGAAAGTTTGGCACACGCACGCGAATGAGCACGCCAAGCATGAGCGGAACGCAGATCCAGGCGGTCAACTGTAGCGTCTCTCGGGAGGTGCGATGCTTGCGCAGCAGCAGAAGCTTGAAGCTGGAGGAGCGGGCGAGCGAGCTGGCCACCGCGGCGGCAACGCCCAGTTCCACCAGCAGCGTAATCCATATCAGCTTAGAGTCACCGGCATGCACAACCTTAACTCTACTCGCCGAGGCCGGCTTTCGGCTGAGGGCAGATGGATGAGAAGACCGATGCCCTGCATCCGGAGCAGATTTCGGGAATCTATAATGACGTATGCCGTATAGCAAGGTTCGCAGAGTTGCCGGCGCTGACTTCCCCACCCGATGGGGACACTTTCGCATCCTTGGCTTTGAAGGCGTGGCCGAACCCGCCGGCGCTTCCCTGAAGCATGTGGATGGTCTGGTGGCCTTGACGATGGGGGATCTCTCGGCCGCTCCGCCACTGGTGAGAATCCACTCCCAGTGCCTGACCGGCGATGTCTTTCACTCCTTGCGCTGCGACTGCCACGATCAGCTCCACATGGCGCTGGGACTGATCGCCAAACAGGGTGCCGGAGTGCTGCTCTACGAGGAGCAGGAAGGCCGGGGCATCGGACTGATGGCCAAATTGCGCGCATACGAATTGCAGGATGAAGGACTGGACACGATCGAGGCTAACTTGAAGCTGGGGTTTCGCGCCGACTACCGCGAGTTCGAGCTGCCGGCTGAGGTTCTCAAGGCCCTGCACATCCCTGCGGTTCGGTTGATTACCAATAATCCGGAGAAGGTACGAGCACTGAAGGATGCGGGGATTCAGGTGGTCGAACGTATTCCCGCCAACATTCCTGCGGAGCCGACTTTCCAGCGCTATCTGGAAACCAAGCGCGACAAGATGGGGCACCTGATCGGATAATCGAAGGCCGCCCAATGCCTTTCCATGCGCGGCAAGAGGTCCAGGACGGTTGTAGCCGCACAACCATAGTGCAGGTAGCTCGTCCAATCCAAAGGCAGGAGAGAATATGACCATTGATGAAGAGATGAAGTCTGCACAGGCCGAAGATGGAGTCCTCGAAGTGATCCGCCGTCGATGGAGTCCGCGGTCCTTCTCCGAGCAGCCAGTCGCAGACACCGATCTGGCCAAGATCTTTACCGCCGCTGCCTGGGCCGCGTCGAGCTACAACGAGCAGCCTTGGCGATTTTTGGTCGGACGAATGGGCGACTCGACCTACGAGAAGATTCTGGACGCCCTGGTAGAGTTCAACCAGGTATGGGCCAAGACCGCGCCGGTTCTGATCCTGTCGGCAAGCAAAAAGGTCTTTTCCGCCAACGGTTATCCCAACTCGTTGTGCCTACACGACACCGGAGCCGCGTCGGCGCACATGAGCCTGCAGGCAACGGCGCTGGGGTTGCAGACGCATGGCATGGGCGGCGTGGACAAGCAGAGAGCGCGCCAGAACTTTTCCATCCCCGAGGAGTTCG
>JAJYZE010000370.1 GCA_021800195.1 Acidobacteriota bacterium | reverse complement strand
GCGATAGCCTATAGAGGCTCGGCGGCTTCGCGGCCACCTTTAAAATCTGGACAGATGATGACGCAGTTGGGCCAAGCTTCGCCGGTAGAAGGCGAGCGCGCGAACAGGCATAGGTCGCGCGTGACAGGGCTGATCTTTGTACTGAGCCTGCTAGGGGGGATGGTGGTGTGCTCGGGAGCCTCAGCGCACACTGTGACCTATACGACGCCGCACATCCATCACCGAGTTGTGCGCCGTAACGCGCACCGAAGCACGCAGCGAGCCGGGAACGTGCGCGCCGCGACGCACAGAACGGCGCCGGCTTCTGCCGCCCGCAAAGAGGGCAGCTACCGGCCGGGAGCGGAGCGGGGACGCCGGTTGCATTCCGCCCACGAGCCTCACCGCACGAGCCATGTCCGCGTGGCCAGGAGCGCGAGGAGAGGAAGAGGCGGTGCGCCCGAGACACGTCGAGTGAACCTGCGCCGCCGGCGCCGGCGGCGCAGGTTCAGAAGCGGCGAGCCAGAGGTTCTGGCCGAGGCCGGCAGAGGCAATGGGTTAGGGCCAGCGGAGGAGAGAGCGAGCGGGCGGCAGCCGGTTCTGGATCCTGGTTCGAATCGAGGCGTGGAAGAAGCCTCCGGGGAAGGCGAAGCCATGACGGGAGGCTATGCGACGGGGGTTGCTCATCCGGATGAGGATGTGAGCGTAGCTCCGCAGGCGGTTGGAGCATCGCCGGAGGCCGAGACGAGCGCCGATGTGGCGGAGGCGCGGCCCGAGCGGCGCGACGCTCCTGAACCCAGCATGGCCCCAGGGGCTGGGACCGATTTGCGCGAGCAGCCGGCGGTGGGGGTGGCGCAGACCGCTGTGCAGCCGATGGTTTCGCCGGTCGTTGAGCCGGTGTTGTATCACAATGGACGCCTGGCGGTGACGCCGCCTCTGCGTGGGTCGCGGGAGATTCTGGAGCATCAGAACGTGATGGCCGATGCGGAGGGACTGAACCGGGTAGAGGATGATGCGGAGTTGCGGCAGATGCGCGCTGACCATCTGCTGCTGGACTTTCCGGAGAGCGCCGCGCTGCGGGTGAATCCGGAGTTGGAGAGCGATCGGCGTTGCGCGAGGCCGTGGACGGTGCTGTTTGCCACCGACATTGCGCGCGCCTACTATGCGCGTTTCCATGAGCCCCTGCAGGTGAACTCCGCGGTACGGACGGTGGCCTACCAGTTGCGGCTGCGCAGGGTGAATGGCAACGCCGCGGGGATCGAGGGGGATCTGGCCTCACCGCATCTTACCGGCGAGGCCATGGACTTTGGCAAGCACGGCATGACGAGGGTGGAGATTGCGTGGATGCGACTGTATCTACGGCCACTGATGCAAGCCGGCAAGCTGGATGTGGAGGAGGAGTTTCAGCAAGCCTGTTTCCACATCAGCGTCTATCGCTCCTATGCGCCGGAGCTGCAGCGGCGGGAGTTTGCTCGCGCTGGTCAACCGGAGAACGACTACACCGGGGTTCAGGCCGGAGGCTACGAACAGTAGGCAGGGAGCACGCGAGCACAGCCCAAGCTGTTCGCCTAGCACGCTGCCGGATCGGGAGGGTTGAGCGCCTGACCCTGGCCGAGGTGCGGGGCGTCTGGTTGGCATTTTGCAAGGATCTGTCTGGTTTTAAGACTGCCAGATCGTCTGGTTTCAAGACTGCCGACTCAGCGGGTTTTCAGACTGCCAACTCGTCCAGTTTTTTTACCACCAGCTCATTGAGCAGCACCGGGTTTACCTGGCCTTTGCTGAGCCGCATCACCTGCCCGATGAAGAAGGCGGAGACGGTGCGCTTGCCGGCTTTGAACTGCGCCACCTGAGCGGGGTTGGCAGCGATCACCTGATCGATCATGGTTTCAATGGCTGAGGCGTCAGAGATCTGCTGTGGTTTGTCGCGATCGTAGATGGCGGTGAAGTCGCTGCCCTCAGTGAAACAGCTATCGAGCAGTTGCTTGAGCTGTTTGCTGCTGATGGCTCCAGACTCAGCCAGGTCAGCGGCTGCAACCAGACCTGCGAGCGAGATGGGGCTCTTGTCCAGGGTGATGTCAGCAGCGCGCAGGCGCATGGTGATCTCGCTGAGCAAGATGGCTGCGACCCGCCGGGGTGACTTGGCCGCCTTGGCGGCAGATTCGAAGAGATCCCCGAGCGCGCGGTCCGTGGTGAGGGTAGCAGCGTCCTGCGGGCTGAGGCCGAACTCCGACGCCAGGCGGGTACGGCGAGCTTCAGGAAGCTCTGGCATGGCGGAGAGGATCTGCTGCTGCCAATGGGGACCGACCACGAGCGGGGGAAGGTCGGGCTCTGGGAAGTAGCGATAGTCGTGGGCGTGCTCCTTGCTGCGCATGGAGAAGGTGCGGCCTTCGGCGTTGTTCCACAGGCGCGACTCCTGCACCACGCGGCCTCCCTCTTCGAGGATGCCGATCTGACGCTCGATCTCATACTGCAAGGCGGCGCGGATGTAGCGGAAGGAGTTTACGTTCTTGACCTCAGCCTTGGCTCCAAACTTTTGCGCGCTTTTGAGCATGACGCTGACGTTGGCGTCGCAGCGCAGCGAGCCCTCCTCCATGTTGCAGTCCGAGACGCCGGTGTAGAGCAGGATCTCCTTGAGGCGGGTGAGGTACTCAAAGGCCTCGTCGGGGCTGCGGAGATCGGGTTCGGAGACGATCTCTACCAGCGGCGTGCCGCAGCGGTTGAGGTCGATGTAGCTGCGCGAGGCGGAGTCCGGAAAGCCGTCGTGCAGGCTCTTGCCGGCATCCTCTTCCAGGTGCAGGCGGGTGACGCCGATGGATTTGGGATTGCCCTCGGCATCCGAGACGATGATCTCTCCGTGCTCGGCGATGGGTTTATCGAACTGCGAGATCTGGTAGCCCTTGGGAAGGTCAGGGTAGAAGTAGTTTTTGCGGGCAAAGATGCTGGTCTGACGGATCTGGCAGCCAATGGCTTTGGCGGCCAGCACGGCGAACTCCACGGCCTGGCGGTTGAGCACCGGCAAGGCTCCGGGGAGG
>JAJYZE010000043.1 GCA_021800195.1 Acidobacteriota bacterium | reverse complement strand
GCTACGCGGCGCGGACGGGCGGGCAGTGGCGCTAACTGCCACAAGAGTATGGCCTGTGGTGGGCGGTGTACCAGCAGATGCGGCGCTGGCTGGGGGCCGGTGTGTTGGAGGCGCTGGTGGCCGATTGTGCAGGCGATCGTACGCGAATGGGCGGGGCGCAAGGGCCAGCCGAGAGCGGTGTACCTGGGCAGCCGGACCCTGCCATCGTCTCCCGAGAGCAGAGCGCACGCTGGTTACGACGGGGTTCAACGGCGCAAAAGCTCCAAGGTCCCCATCGCGGTGGATACGCTGGGCCACCTGCTGGCGCTCAAGGTCACCGCCGCCTCGGCAGGCGACCGCGAGCAGGTGGCCGCGCTGGCTGCCGAAGTCCAGGAGCTGACCGGCTCGACGCTCGAGCTGGCCTGCGTGGACCAAGGCTACACCGGCTCAAATGCCGCCGAAGCCGTGCAGGAACATGGTATTCGGCTTAAAGTAGTCAAATATCCGCTGGCCAAGCGCGGCGTCCTGCCGCTACCCCGCCGCTGGGTCGTGGAACGCAGCTTCGCCTGGGCCGCCCGCTTCCGAAGGCTCGCACGAGACTACGAACGGCTCGACAGCACACTCCAAGGCTTCCACTACGTCGCCTTCACCATCCTTATGACTGCAAGACTCGTCCGGACAGCAATGCAGAGCACCTAACAGCCTCTAGAAGAGCTCGACTCTTCAAGAGAGCCTTGAGGAGCGTCTCCCGGATCTGGCCGGAACGCTCCGGGAGAACCACCTGGAGTTGCGATGCGACCTTGAGGGACTGTATCCGCCTCCCCACCCGGACGACGCGGCCTGCGGCTTACCGATTCACGCCGCTGGCCAGAAAGCCGCCATCCACCACCAGAATCTCTCCAGTCACAAATGACGCTGCATCGGAGGCCAGGTAGATCGCCGCCCCAATCAACTCTTGCGTCTTGCCAAAACGATTCATCGGCGTGCGCATCAGCAGTTCCTTGCCGCGTTCGCTCTCGTCCAGCAACTTCTGGTTGAGCGCGGTGCGAAAGACACCGGGCGCGATCGCATTCACTGTAACTCCCTGTGAGCTCCACTCAACGGCCAGCGAGCGAGTCAGCGCCGCCACGGCCGCCTTGGAGCAGGCATAGGCGGTGACCTCCTTTAAACTGACAAAGCTGTTCAAGGAGGCGATGTTGATGATGCGACCATAGCCTCGCTCCAGCATCCGCCGCCCGAAGATCTGGCAGGCGCGAAGAGTTCCCGTCACGTTGGTGTCCATGATGGCCTGCCACTCGTCCTCGGGAAAGTCCAGCGTAGGGGCGCGCTTGATTCTGCCCGCGCAGTTGATGAGGATATCCACCTTGCCGAAGGCTTCGACGGTGGCTGAACAGAGCACCTCCAGGCTGGCCCGATCGGCTACGTCCGCAGCCAGACGCAGGGTGTGGGCTCCGGTGGCCTCGATGGCGGCTGCAGCCTCGTTTACCTGCTCCTGGCGGCGGCTGCTGGCCACCACATCCGCGCCTGCCTCCGCCAAGCCCACAGCCATGGCCAGACCGATACCCGAGGTTCCACCAACCACAACCGCGCTCTTCCCTGTCAGGTCAAACAGCTTGGATGCCATGGGCTTTTTCCTCTTCACCTTTCACAAATTGCGTGATCTCATTGACCACCGCGTCCGGCTCGCGGTCGTTGACGACTCGAAGCGCATCGGAGGGCGGCTCAAGGGTAGCAAACTGACTCTCCAGCAAACCAGGATTCATGTAATGGTTCTTTCGCTCGGCCAGGCGCCCGGCGATCAGTTCTTTTGCCCCATCCAGCCAGACGAAGAGAACTGAACCCGGCGGCAGACATCTCGCCAGCGTCTTGCGATAGCTCTGCTTGAGGGCCGAGCATGCCAGCACGCCGCTCTGACCTTGCTGAATCCACTCGCTCAGCAGCAGGTTGAGCCTCTCCAACCAGGGCTCGCGATCTTGATCGTTGAGCGGCTGACCGGAGGCCATCTTGGCCTTGTTCGCATCTGAATGAAAGTTGTCGGCATCAGCAAAAACGGCATGCATCCGGCGGGCCAGAAGCCGTCCAATGGTCGTCTTCCCCGATCCTGTGACACCCATAAGCACTACAATCATCGTCACGGTCCTGAACTCACCGTATGCAAGCTACGTTCCTAAAAAGATCGGCCGTAGGTGACGCTCATACAGGTTGGCGGTCACATTGTGCGATACGATCTCGTGGTGATCCTCCAGCGCGCGAAGATAGCGATCACCCATCCTCGCGGCAACCTTGAAGCCAACATGCAGCAGTTGTCGAAAGCTTGGATTATAAGCTGGATGGCTCTGGTCGTGGCGAAGAGCCGAAGTAAACTGCTCGCTGGTCCACGCCTGCACAGCCTCCGGGCTGGGCAGCCGATCCTGGTGAATGTCGATGACGGTGGCGTAGGGTTTGCACAGCTCCTCGGAATGCGCGTAAGCCTCGCGATAGACCTCTTTGGCAATCTCCAATCCACCTCCGCCGGCCTCCGCTAGACCAATCATCTCCTCCAGCCAGGTGGTGCCCGCCGTCTTGACATGTACACCGGCGTTGAACTTGACCACCGCGTCATGGATGGCTTTGTAGATGGAAAACTTGTCGGAGCCGGAGTGCACGCTCAGCTTGAGGTTCTGGGGTAGACCGTAGCGTTTGACCGCAAATTCGATCGTAGCCAAATCCTCTTCAAACTCCTTGGCGAACTGGGCCACGTCGCCAACATAATCCACTCCCTTGTTGAATCGGCCGGTAAACTTCGGCGCAATGGTCTGGATCGGGATCCGCTCGTCAGCAATCGCCGCAAGGATGATCAGCAGCTCGACGGGCGTCTGCGGCAGATCGGTCTCGTCCATGGAGATCTCAGGGACAAAGTTGCCTTCGCCCTTGCGCTCCACCAGCAAGCGATAGATTCTGCCTGCCTCTCTTACAGCGTCCAGAAACTTGTTCGCCACTCCGCGCACAAAGGCCGCATCGGTGCTGATGGGCGCGTCGATTCGCGGAATGCTCACAGAGCCCCGTAGTTCGGGATGGTCGGAAAGAAATGCCTCCACCTCTTCGGGACGGGCCGGTTTTCCTATCTCTTCGGCAACATCCAAGGTAAAAAAGTCGCATGGTTCGACAAAACGCTCCACGGTCGTCAGTGAGATGTGATCCGCATCCACGAAGTAGAGCCTTTCCCAACCCAGAGCGTTTACCGCGGCATCGGCGGCGGCGCGCGTCTGGCTCGGCTCACTCCCAATGATGGTGTGCTCTCGATGGCTCTTGTTCCAGACCGGAATCACATCCACACCAGCCTCCGCGGCCCGTAGACAGGCGGCAAGCTGCGCCTTTGCCTGATGGGCAAAACGATCGCCGACCCCTACGGAGAATCTTGGAATTGCGAGCTGCTTTGACATCCTGTCTCCTGTTCCTAGACGATCGCATGGGCCGCTCGGCTTCTGTTGCGTTCTCTGCGCCGCACTCTTCCAAACTTGTTGGTCAGTTGATTCTCATTGAACCGGAGCCGGAGCCGGAGTCCTGAGAGCCATGGCGGAGCCTGCGCAACCTATTCTCTCCGCGGTCATTTCCCCGCTGCGGCGAGAGGATCCCAGAGGAAAGTTGACTGCGCTTCCGCCTCGTCCCCTCTTTCGTCTCGACCCTCTTGCAAGAGCTTCTTCCGGCCATCAAGCCGGCTTCAGGTGGCCTCGGATTCCCTTTGTGGCAACGTTGCCAAACGTTCCCCATCGTAGCAACCGCAAAACCGCTTCGTCAAGAAGGAGATGACGGCCCGCTACATCCCACCCTACTCTCGGCTCAACGTGACGTCTGCGTCCGCAGTTCGATGCCCTCTTTTCGCTCAGTAGATCGGTCACGGCTCACCCTGCAACAGGGTCCTCGCCGAGACACCGCATCTTCAGTCTGGAACAGGCGACTCTCTCCAGCAAGGCCTACCGGGCGTCCATGACTCCCTGCTGACTCCCTGCTGAACCTCCTTCGCGCTGATTCTCCTTCGCAAGAAGCGGCGCGAACGCACTCCCTGTCTTCAACCCAACTCCCGGCGTCGGAAGCTGGAGCTTGTAGTTGGGGGCCATGCCTGAAGCAAGGCAAAACGAAGCCGCTGACCGCTCAGGGAAAAACATGGTCGCGACGCATCCAAAATGCTTTCGCTGATTATTTTGCCTCTTGTCCGTCCACTGCTTCTTCCCCAGCTCCTTGGCGCGTCGGCACGACAAAAACAGAATCCCTTCGGCGCGCTGTATTACTCTTACAGACGATCTCGAAATCGCTCCCCATGCAAGCAAGGAATCGCCCCACACTGATTGACGTAGCGCGTGCAGCCGGTGTCGGACCCTCCACCGTGTCACGGCATGTGCGCGGCAGTAAATCCGTCAGCCCCAAGGTGGCCAAGCGGATTGAGATTGCCATCGCAGCCTTGGGGTACCAACCGAATGCTTTGGCTCGCAGCCTCAGAATCGGTAGAACCCAGACGCTTGGTCTCCTGTTTCCGCACGTCAATAATGTGTTCTATGGACAAGCCATGCGCACGATTCAAACGGAGGCACGGCTAAGCGGCTTCACCGTGATGCTGCTGACGCACCAAGAAGACGCCACGCTGCAGCAGGAACAACTGGCATCCCTGAAGCGCGCCCAGGTGGATGGAGTCATCTTGCTTCCGGCCGCCGGAACCAACGTGACCCAGGTGCTCGATCTGCTCGGCAACACGCCGGTGGTGACCTTTGACCGGGTTTTGGGTAAAACCATCGACTCCGTGGTGCTGGACAACTACAAAGCCGCGCGCGAGGCAACCGAACACCTTTTGAGTCATGGGTATTCAAAGATCGTGGCGGTCAACGCGGACTACAAGCTCCAGCCTCTTCAGCAACGGCTTCAGGGGTATGTGGAGGCGATGTATTCCGCCAGCAAGCGCGAGCAAGTGATCCTTTCAAAGGACGCCAGGCAGTTGCAGGAAGATTTGCGCTCGCTGTTGCATCCCACCCTACCGGCCACCGCCATCCTGTCGCTGAGCTACTCGGTGACACTTGCGATTCTCTCTGCCCTGCAGGAGATCCGCTTCGATCTGCACAACATCGGGCTCATCGGGATTGACGACCTCGAGTTTTCCCGCTTCATTGATCCTCCCCTGACCACGCTGGCGCAACCTGCGGAAGAACTGGCCCGAAGGGCCGTCCAGCAACTGCTGCGCCGTACCACCCATAGCGAGTATCGGAACGGTGGCGGGTCCGCGGAGAAGGTGGCTCATGTGATGCTGCCCGGAACGCTTATTCTTCGAGCCTCCTGCGGGTGCCGGACGGCACCGGGCAAAGAACGGACTGCCCCGGTTCGTTCAGCCGGTGGAAGAGGATCAGAGATCCGGGCGGAGCCTGCCCGGCGCTGGCTGCGTAGTTGATCAGGCTGAAAGATGGCCCGCTACAATCCTTGCATGAGCGCTACTGAATCCACCTCGACTGCAACTCGTCTGACGGATCAGACCCTGTTGATCGACGCCGATGACACCTTGTGGGAGAACAATATTTACTTCGAGGAGGCCATCGCCTCCTTCATCTCCGATCTGGACCACAAAACACACTCCCCCCAGAAGGTCCGGGAACACCTGAATCGTTGTGAGCGCGCCACCATCGCGGCTCAGGGATACGGAATCCAGAGCTTCCGGCAGTCCCTGGTGGACTGCCTTGAGCAGCTCACGGAGTCCAGGATCACCCCGGAACAATACAGCAGAATTCTCTCCTTCACCGCGGCGATCTCAGGGAAAAAGATCCAACTGCTCTCCGGCGTGGTTGAAACGCTGCGACTGCTCAGGCAGCGGCATCGACTCATCCTGGTCACCAAAGGAGACCCTCGCGAACAAACCGACAAACTGGAGCGGTCAGGACTGCAAGCCTTCTTCAGCGCAGTCGAGATTCCTGCGGAGAAAGACGCAGCGGCCTATCGAAGCATCGTCCAGCGGCATCCATGCGATCCCTCCGCAACCTGGATGATTGGGAACTCTCCCAAATCGGATATCAATCCGGCGCTGGCCGCCGGCCTGCATGCCGTGTTTATCCCCCACGCTTGCACCTGGATCCTGGAACATGAGGAAGTGGATCCTCCTTCCGGACTGACGCGGCTGCTGAAGCTGGACAGCTTTCCGGAACTGCTCGCTTACTTTTAGAAATCGTTAGCCGGTCCAAGGCCTTGGCGGACAGAGATCGGCTTGCTCGCCGCAAAAGCCCCCATGACCCACTCCATGGGGATGTCGCTCTGGGTCATCGAGGTAGAAGTCCCTCTGGACCCTGCCGTCTTCCATCGGGGGGCAACGCATCCCCGCGCGGTCAGCGGCCGCCCGTTGCGGCTTTCTGAAAGAGCGCTCCATCGCCTCCGCGCCGCCGTGCATCACGATTGAACACCTTCCCTGAGGGGACTGGGGGCTTCGAAGCGTTCCGGTAGCCGAAGCCTTCAATCCCTGGGCCTTGACCATCGGCGTGTCTGCGGGCGCCCAACGAGTGAGACAGAGTGCAAACAGTATTTTGGTCCACATGGAGATCTTGGTCCACATGACGTCTTGGTCCACATGAAGTCTTGGTCGGCATGGAATCCTCCTGGCCGATGAATCAACCGCAACGGTTGACACTGGGGGCAATTCGGGAGTCTTCGCTTCCTTTGCTGCGTCTAAGCAAAGAGCGAAACCTGGGCCGGCAAGCAGATCGGATGGCGGAGGAGAAGGAGTGACCGAGCCGAAGAGACCCGATGTGGATCTGCATCTTCAGGGTTTGGCGCACACCGGACGGATCAAGGAGGCTGGATGGCGGATTACGAGAACGATCTATCCCAGATCGTCTACGAATTGAATCGATCGCTGCCGGGGACAAAGACCGGATCACACTCCAAGCTGGATGTGGTCAGCGAGAAGAAAGTCGCTCCCGATCCTTACCTGGACATGTTTCTGAACCAAGCATTGGAGCGTGACGCCTCCGATCTCATCCTGATCGCCGGCGCGGGAATCACCCTGCGAGTCAGCGGAGTACTCACCCCATCTACCGGCAAAGCGCTCACCGCCGATGATCTGCGTCGGCTGCTGCTGCCTCTACTTTCCGCTGAACAGGTCAAGGAACTGGAGAGTCGCCGGGTGATCGATTTCTGTTTTGTTCGCGGAACCCTGGGCAGATTCCGGGCCAACATTCACTTTCAGCGCGGATCCCTTGCGGCTTGCATACGCCTGCTCCCAGCGCAGATCCCCACACTGGAGTCGTTGAATCTGCCACCCATTCTGGGCAGGCTGGTGGAGCGGCGGCAGGGGCTCATCCTGGTAACCGGACCGACCGGGAGCGGGAAGACCTCCACCATGGCAGCGCTGGTTCACCTGATCAACGCTCGCCGCCGCGAACACATTATCACCATCGAGGATCCTGTCGAATATCAGCATATCAACCGCAACTCCATCATCGAGCAGATCGAGGTAGGAGCCGATACCCCGGGGTTCTCCCAGGCTGTTCGCGCCGTGCTGCGCCAGAGTCCGGATGTGATTCTCATTGGAGAGATGCGCGACGCCGAGACCATGGCCGCCGCTCTGACCGCAGCCGAAACCGGGCACCTGGTTCTCTCCTCGCTGCACACCAACGATACCGCACAGACCATGTCGAGGCTGCTGGATACCTTTCCAGCCAGCAACCAGACCCAGATTCGCCAGCAGCTCTCATTGGCGCTGCTGGCCGTCATCGCCCAACAGCTCGTTCCGGCAGCCGGTCAGGCAGGACGCTTTCCGGCTTTGGAGATTCTGGTGGCAACCAACGGAATCCGGAACCTGATCCGGACCGCTCAGGACCATCAGATCCGATCCCAGATCTCGACCGGAAGCGCCGATGGAATGCTCACCATGGACCAGTCCCTGGCCGAACTGGTGCGCAACCGGCGGATCTTGCGGGAGACGGCGATGGCGCACTGCCATCACCCCGAAGAGCTTCGGTCCCTGCTCAATCGCCACCTGTAAGGCTGGGTGCCGGACTTCACGCGATGCAAGTTCGGTGAAGTCTGGATGGTATACTCGTTAGAAAGTTACGCGTCTCTCCTGTCATGCGTGCCGCGTGTGCCAGGCTTATGCGGAGGTGGCGAAATTGGCAGACGCACTAGCTTGAGGTGCTAGCGCCGCAAGGCATAGGGGTTCAAGTCCCCTCCTCCGCACCAATCTTTCCCATGGTCAGCCCCGACAAGGGTTGGCCATTTTTGCGATTGGCTCATTCACGCTGCATATCTACGAACCAGAAGCTCGCATCGGCTGCTCCTTGTCCTATTCCGTCACATGCTACAGCGGGGTTTCGGACTCGCAGAGTCTTCCCCGGAACCGAGAACTCTCCCTGGCTCGCCACATAGGCTAGGCAAACGAGGCTACGGAGGCAGCCTCATTCTCCTTGACATCAAAGACCGTCACCAGCTTGGTGATCACCAGCAGATCGCGCACCTTGTGGGTAAGGTTGATCAGCTCCAACTCACCCCCAGGTTCTTCATCCCGGTGAAAGCGCTGACCAACTCTCCCAGTCCCGAACTGTCGACATAGCTGACCTCCGCTAGATTCAGCACCATTCTGCGAACGCCTTTGGCCAGGTACAACCGCAGTTCGTCCCGCAGCGCTTGACCACCCTCCCCCAGGGTAATCTTTCCAGTCAGATCGAGCACCGTTACCACACTCACTTCCCTGGACTTCAACGTCAAGCTCATGGCTGCCCCTTCTGCGGAACGCGGGCTCAAGCGGTGGCGGATCGTCCGCTTCCAGCGCATAACTGGTGCAAGTGCACCTCAAGAAACACCCCCGGCCGACCGTTTGACTTCAGGCTCATCCCTCAAGATTTTTCACTGGTAAGCGTCTGAGACTGCTAGGCTACAAGTGGCCTGAAGTGTCTTCTCACCCCTGCGGACGGGGGCTGGGGAGGGAGGATGGCATTGAGAGAAGAGGCAGCGAGCAGCAAAAGCGAGACATCGGGGGAGGCGACGGCGAGCAAGAAGGTCGAGCTTCAACTTCCATCCCAGATGGGATATGAAAAGATCGCGATGAACACCGCGGCCAACTTGGCGCGTCTGATGGGCTTCAGCAACGAGCGGATAGAAGATCTGAAGACAGCGGTAGCCGAGGCCTGCATCAATGCCATCGAGCACGGCAACAAGCTGGACCGTTCGCTCCGCGTGGGAGTAATCCTCTCCGCCGGCCCGGGCTCACTCGAGGTCAAAGTCACAGACTCCGGCGAAGGCCCGTCCAGCGCCGGCGAACTCCGGTCTGAAGCTCCCGACATCGACAGGAAGATGAAGGAGCAGGAGTCAGCCCGCGGCATGGGAATGTTCCTGATTCAGTCCCTGGTCGACGAGGTCGAGTGGGTACGCTCACCGCCGGACGGAAGCTACGCTCGCATGGTGATTCATCTTCATCCGGCTGCTGTCTGAGCGTTGGTGGAAGACAAGGTTTCTGCTCAAGAGCCACCGCCGCCCAGCGCGCATCTCGGCACCCGCTCGACGCTTTGCCGGACATGACTTTGTGCTCTGGCGCGTTACCCAAAAGACGCAGGCAGGCGTTTTACTGGAAGGGCCTGGCTCGGATCTGCTCAATAGCCTGCAGAGGTTGAACGCGCAGAGGAAGCCACGCCACAAAAACTTCTTTCCGCAGGACGCCGGACGAGATCAAGGCGGAGGGTCGCTCCAGGACGCAGATATTCGGTCGCCGGCAGGCGCCCCGAAAGGTCCGAAGAACGATTCTGTGCCGGCTAGAGTCCATCCAGAACACTCCGCATCACCGTCTCCAGCGCGGCGAGCGCTCTGGCGCTGTTGCGGCCCAACACCAGCGCCTGCCGCCATTGTTTCGGATGCAGCGCTGTGTGCAGCGCAAAGGCGCCGGTGCGGAAGGTTCCCAGTTCTCCCGCAAATGCCTGTAACGAACTCACCTCCATATCGCTCTCGTCTGAAATCGCTTTGATAGCTCGAAATCGCAGTCCCAGTTCCTGTGCCATCCGGGCTACCGAGGCCGCTTCCATATCCACCATCGCCGCTCCAAAACGCTTGGCCAGCTCTGCTTTCTGCTGGACACCCGCAACGCAATCCGTCGTGGCCAGAACCACCTCCGTCGCCGTACCCTGCGTTCCGCTGGTAGCAAACCGCTCCTCCGTTCCAGCATCTACCACCCAACCTGCTTCCAGAACCGAGCCTGCAGTCAGGCCGGGAGCACACCCTCCAGCCAGCCCCGCGGAAACAAGCGTTTCCACGTTGCTCTGGCTCACTACGGCCTCCACGGCCGCGATCGCCCGCTCAGCCCCCATCCCCGCAGCCACAACCACCGCTCCGTGAAGACGGTAGAGCCAAACGCCGCGTTTTACCCACAGAGGGTCTGGCCGAACTGCCCGAACCAGGCCAGCCACTTCGCGTGGCAGTGCGGCAATCACAGCCATTTTTGATCTCATGTGAGCGGTGCTGGACGCTGTCATCGGCCTCTTCATCATAACGGCAGACGCCATTCGCTCTCGAAAAGCCTCGCGTTCAGCGACACAGGAGATGCGTTCAGCGACACAGGAGAGAATGACACGGAGCAGCGGCCTCCATCCCTGGCGTCTCCGATGGCTTCGAGATGGATCTCGCGGGTTGAAGACGGAGGGACGGTGCTGCTTGCCGGGGAGGATTGAATACAGGCAGGCAGTTCGGGCGAGAGTGCGATCGCGCATTCATCGAAAATCCCGAAATCCCGAAATCCACAAAGGCTGACCGAGACGCAGAAGCTCGTAAAACCGTGGAGCGGGTAGACAAGCGATCCGATCAGTTCCTGGCTCGCAGTGGACCATCTGCAGAGCTGAATTCGCCTCGTCGCTGCAACGCGGAGTGAATCCGGAACTTCTGCCTGGAAGACCGCAAGCCGGAACGGCAAGGTCAGGCCTTGGTTGTCTGGCTTGGGTTGTCCGGTTGGGAATGTCAGGCTGCGAATGTCGGGCTGCGAATGCGTGCTCGGACAGTTGACAGACGATATCCAAAAAGCAGATATTAGGCGATGCACAATCGTTTGCGGCATAACACCGTTCAAGTCGATTGGGACCCCACCCAGGATCCCTCTCTTCGCTCTGCAGGGAACGTCAGGATGGTCCGCAACATCACGGAGGATTTTCGATGTACCGCTGGCTCCGCTACACTCTTTTCGGCCTCTTCGTGGCGTTTCCTTCCTGCTCAATCCTTCGCGCTCAATCCATGCAGCAAGTCGCCATCGACGCGGATGCCGCTACTACCCCATTTCCTCACTTCTGGGAGCAGATCTTCGGCTCCGGACACGCCATCCTCAGCCTACGGGAGTCCTATCGCAATGACATCCGATCCGTTCACCAGGTTGCTGACTTTCGCTACGTCCGGTTTCACGGAATCCTCGACGATGAGGTGGGGCTCTACAACGAAGACCCGCGCGGAAATCCCGTCTACAACTTCTCCTACGTCGATCAGATTTACGACGGTCTGCTCCAGAGTGGAGTCCGTCCGGTGGTGGAGCTGAGTTTCATGCCCCGGAAGCTGGCCTTTAACCCTCGTGATCTGCACGTCTTCTGGTACCACCCGGACGTCTCGCCGCCCAAAAGCTGGGATCTGTGGGATGACATGATCACGCATCTGGCCCGGCATCTGGTAGACCGCTACGGAATTGAAGAAGTCTCGCAGTGGTATTTCGAGATCTGGAATGAGCCCAACATCGACTTCTGGGGGGGTATACCCCGTCAGCAGAGCTACTTCGAGCTTTACGACCACACCGCCCAGGACTTGAAACGCGTCAGCCCGCGGCTGCGCGTGGGAGGGCCGGCGACCGCTGCCGCCTCCTGGATTCCAGCCTTCCTTGCCCACGCCGCCTCCGCGCACGTACCCGTCGACTTCGTCTCCACGCATGGCTACGCCGACGACACGGTGCAAAACCTTTTCCATACCGATGAGAAGATTCCCCAGGATGACCGCGTTTGCCGCGCTGTCGCCAAGGTCCGCAAGCAGATCAATGCCTCCCCCATGCCCCACCTCCCTCTGCTCTGGACGGAGTGGAACGTGATTGGAGCCGACGATGCACGCGATACAACCTATGTTGGCCCGGCTCTGGCGAATACTATTCGCGAGTGTGCCGGCAATGTTACCGAGATGTCGTTCTGGACCTTCGACGACGTCTTTGAAGAGAACGGCCCCATTGGAAAGCCCTTCGAGGGCAACTTTGGCCTGATCGCCAAAGGTGGCATTTACAAGCCGAGCTACTACGACTTTGGGCTGCTCCACCAGCTCGGCGAGCGCCGCATCGCGAACAACTCGAAAGATCTGATCATCACCAAGACGGCTGACGGTGGGCTGGCCATCGCCGCCTGGAACCTTGTCGATCCCGGCAATCATGGGACCATGCAGACCATGGATCTCCACTTCCGGGGAGTCCCTGCGGAAGCCGCCGTCACGATGCAGCGCGTCGACGCCAACCATGGAAACGTGCTTCCCAAATACGCCGCCATGGGCAGCCCCGTGGATCCTACACCGGCGCAGGTCAACCGACTCAATCGCGAGACTGCCCTGAGAGCCCCCGAGCAGACCCAACTGCACAACGGAAGACTCACCCTCCACTTGAGTCCCAACTCTCTTTTCCTCATCAAGGTCCAGCCATGATAAAGACTCGCTCCATCTCCGTCCGTGTCCATGCCAAACAGCACGCCTTCGCAGCCAGGGCAATGGAACTCTTCGTCCTCCTCATGGTCGGTTTGATCTCTTTCGGGGCACCGGCGCAGGACGAGCGCCCCGCGTCTCCACCGGCTGCCGCTCCGGTTCGGCTGGTCATCGATGCGGATGGCCCCACGACTCCGTTTCCTCATTTCTGGGAGCAGACCTTCGGCTCGGGCCACGCCATTCTGGCTCTTCGCGCCAGCTACCGCGAAGATCTTCACACCGTCAAGCTGGCGACGAACTTCCAATCCATCCGCTTCCACGGCATTCTGGATGACGAAGTCGGTCTCTACGATCCCGGCCGCCAGACCAAAAATCCGGGGCTGGCGGCGCAGAGCGCTGATGACGCCTCGATCTACAACTTCTTTTACATCGACGAGATCTACGACGGTCTACTGGCGGAGCACGTTAAGCCCTTCGTTGAACTTAGCTTCATGCCGAAGAAGATGGCCCAGAATCCCTCCCTGGTGCAGGCCTTTTTTTACCACCCCAATGTCTCTCCTCCTAAGGACTACGCCCTCTGGGACGACATGATTCGAGCCCTTGCCAGCCACCTGATCGAGCGTTACGGCATCGATGAGGTCGCTACCTGGAAGTTCGAGGTCTGGAATGAACCGAATCTGGATTTCTGGGGCGGACGGCCTCGCCGGCAAACCTACTTTGAGATGTACGACCATACCGCGCGCACGCTCAAGTCCGTTTCGCCGCGCCTTCAGGTCGGAGGACCCGCAACCGCCCAGGCTGCCTGGATCACTCCCTTCCTCGCCTGGGTCAGCGCCCACCATACACCCATCGACTTCGTCTCAACCCATGTCTACGGCAACGACACCTCGGAAACTGTCTTTCACACCCAGGAGACCGTCCCCCGCAGGCTGATGGTGTATCGCGCGGTCAAGATGGTGCACGAGGAAATTCTCCATTCCCCCTACCCGCATCTTCCTCTGATCTTCTCCGAGTACAACGCCAGCTACGCCAATGAACCAAACGTCACCGACTCGGTCTACATGGGGCCCTGGCTGGCGAACACGATTCGCCTTTGCGACGGCCTGACCCAAAGCATGGACTACTGGGACTTCTCCGACGTCTTTGAAGAACAGGGAGTCGTTCACACACCCTTCTACGGCGGCTTTGGATTGATCGCCGCCGAACACATCCCCAAACCGGCCCTCAATGCCTTCCGCGCCCTCCACCAGCTTGGTGATCGCCGCCTTGAGGTTGACTCCGACTCCATTCTCGCCACCCGAACGGCGGACGGCCGTCTGGTGCTGGCGCTCTGGGATTACGCTCCACCCTCTGGCTCAGGTCCTGCCTACACATGGCCCAGGGGGCCAGCGGGGCCTGCCAAGAGATTCTCCCTCAGCTTCCGCAACCTTCCCCCGAATGCCGAGGTGGAAGTCCTCCGCGTCGACCCCGATCACGGCAATGTGCTCAAGGCGTTCGACGCCATGGGCCGCCCACCCGGAGACATGACTCCTGCACGTGTCGCGAAACTTCGCGCCGCCGGCGCCATGGCGCCCGCCGAGCACCTTCACCTGCAAAGCGGGAGACTCAGCCTTTCCGTCCCTGCGCATGGGCTGGCCGTTGTCCTGCTCGGAAGATAACAATCACCATCGCCTGGAGTCTCTCACCCAGGACCGCCCCGAGGAGGTTTCAGGATGCAACGGCGTGACTGCCTCAAGCTTCTGGCCGGCGCTGCTCTCCTGCCCGGCATCAGAACGCCGGCCCCGGCCGCGCTGGCGCAAACTCTTGGCCGCGCCACATCGGCAACAGATTGGCCACTCACTGCGGAGAAGGTGGTCTCCTACACGCTCACCCCGGCTGATGAAGCCTTTCTGGATGAGATGGAGCGCCGCGCGTGCCTTTACTTCATCGAGCAGGCCGGCCCTGCCACGGGTCAGGTTCTTGACCGCGCTG
>JAJYZE010000369.1 GCA_021800195.1 Acidobacteriota bacterium | reverse complement strand
CTCGATAGCTGCACCCGATAGCTGCGGCAACTCCTCGCTTGCCGCGCCCATGGTTGAAAAAGCGGGATCTCTTCCGGGTTCGCGCAAGATCAAAGCTCCGCAGACCGCCACGCGCCGCCGGCGTGCTCCCAGCTTCCAGTCCCTCGGCTCTCAGTCCTTCGCTCTTCCTCATACGCGCTGCGCAAACTCTGGCCGTCTCAGGCGCATCTTGCTTCAGGCTCCCTCTGAATCTCTCGCCATTTGGCCAGCTCTTCACCCGCCCACAAGAGGCAGCCGGCCATCGCTCCTCCGCTAAGCTCCAGCCGCTTCCTCTTCGCGCTGCTCGTCTGCCAAGCGAGCTTCACGCAGCGCCTGGCGGGTCGCCGTGACGTAGGCTCCAGCCAGCAACAGCAGGCCGCTGAGAAAAGCCCACAGGATGAGCCCCACCGAGACGGAAAACGGACCGTAGGCTGCGGGCAGATCCAGACGGGGCAAGGCCAGAATGTAGAGATACTTGGCGATCTCCCAAAGCACGCCCATGACCACGGCTGTGGGGAACACCCCACGCGCCGGGATCTTGCGATTGGGCAGCGCCCAGTAGATAAGGAAAAACAGGCCAATGCTTACCAGCAGCGCACAGCCGCGCAGAAAGCTGTCCGCCAGAAAGGTGAAGACGATGTTGTGGATGTGCCCGAAGAAGAGAAACTCCAGAATCGCTTGCTGGCCGGTACTCAGCGTGATGGAGACCATCGCCAGCACGCCGGCGCCGCAAGCCAGCGCCAGGGAAATGACCTGGTTATGCAGATAGTTACGGTTGGAGCGCACGCCCCAGACCCTGTTCAGCGCAACTTCCAGAGGGAGAAAGACTCCGGTGGAGGTGATCAGCAACATCACCACCGACAGAATTCTGGTTTGGGTGTGCGCAAAAGCCAGCAAGCGCATGTTACGCATCACAAAGTACTGGTTACTGGGCAGGAAGTTGCTCATCATCTGCACCACGACGTCCACCATCCGGGTGGAGTGAAAGACTCTTTGCGCCAACGTAAGCAGAAGCACAATGAAGGGAAACAAGGACAGGATGGCCTGCGCGGCGACGCTGAAGGCATAAGTATGCACCTCCGTGGTGGTCATGTAGCGGGCCAGGGCCGCCACTTGCTGCAAGGTTCCTCCTTTGGCCACCGGCGGGCAGGGCCGCGCCATTGGATCTCGCTCCACCTTCTCTTCTTCGGCCTTCGTCCCTTTGTCTTCACCGCCCTGCATCCCTGGCGCGTGAGCAGCGTGCCGCTTCGCATCCGCACCCGGCGGCTGGAGGATGTCGTTCTTCAGATTCCCACCGGAAGTCTCCGCGTCGCCGGTTTGCCCAGCCTCTTCCGCACGCCTCTTGGGAACGATGCTGATTCTGTCAAAGGACATATCAACAGTCTACCGGGGCATGTCTCCGGCGGAGCGAGTCGCCACTGGCGATTCACTGGCCCGCAACGTTTCTCGCAGGTGTGCGGCGGCCCATGCCGCCGCCTCAGAGAGCACCTCGTCCTCCCCGGCGGCCCAGCGATCGAGCTGAGGCAGGAAATCGGCCTGACCGCTATTGCCCATCGCCAGGGCCACGTTGCGCAGCAACCTGCCGCGGCGGGTGCGCTCCAGCGGTGAACCTCGAAAGGTCCGGTTGAACTCCGGGCCATCCATCCCGGCGAGCCACTCCAGAGCCGGATTGACGAGTTCCCGGCGCGCCGGCAGCAGATCCGGCTGGGAGATAGAGGCCTTGCGGTTCCAGGGGCAAACCTCCTGGCAGATATCGCAGCCGAAGACCTGCCGGCCAAGGAGCGGCCGCAACTCTTCGGCGATGCTCCCCTTCTTCTCAATGGTGAGATAGGCGATGCAGCGCGCGGCGTCGATCGACCGCGTGGCGCCAGGCGCGGGCTCCGGCGTGAGGATCGCGCCGGTAGGGCAGGCATCGATACAACGCGTGCAACTTCCGCAGCGATCCACAGCGGCAAGGCTCCAGGAGCCCAACTCCAGAGAGGTGATGATCACGCCCAGCAACAACCATGAACCGTGCTGCTGGTGGATGATGCAGGTGTTCTTTCCAATCCAGCCGATGCCGGCGCGCACAGCATAGGCTCTCTCCGGCAGCGGCCCCGTATCGACGTAGCAGCGGGTCTGCATCTCGCCGGCAGAACCCTTTCCGGCAAAGCGCTGCTTCAACTCCGTCTCCAACTCCCGCAACCGCGCCAGCAGCACATCGTGATAATCGCTTCCCGCGCCCGAGCGGCCCGTCCAGGCGTAGCGTGCAATCCATCCCGAACGAAAACCCTGATCTTCGTCCAGCTTGTCGATCGATCGCGGCGCATCCACGTTGTAGCTGGCGGCGCAAACGATGACTGAGCGCGCCCACGGCATAGAGCGGCGCAGATCGCCGCGCAGGTACTCCGCGGAGCCATTGACGCGCTTCAAATACTCCATCTCCCCGGCATAGCCAGCATCAATCCAGGCAGCGTAGCGGCGATCTTCCTGTTCTGCTGGCGAGCTGGCGGGCTCAGGAACGCCGGCCACTCCGGCCAGATCAAAGCCCACAGCCCGGGCGCGATCCTCAAGCCACTCCCGATCCGCTCGCTCCAGCCTGATCCCCATTTCGCAATCTTCCTGTTCTGACCCGGGCCGCAAACCCCAATTCTGACCCTGCGACGGGCGATGCATCTCGTCTTTCTGCAAACAGATTAGCGGAAGACCGCCGACCGGATCTTCTGCGCTCGCGAAGCCTCTTTGCGGGAGTTTGGATGGCTCGGGCAAACGCCAACCATGTCGTCGCGGCAAGAAAGGCGGCTCTTTCGCGCGACACGAATTGCAACACAATCTTCCAGGGGAGCGGCAAGTCGCTGTGGCATGGCTTCAGGATGCCGTCCGAAGAGTCCAATCTCGCCATCGCCAATTTGCATCTATCGCCTGGAATGAAACCGCTCAACCGGGGAGAACCGGATTTCATCCTCAAGGCGCAACTCGTCTCCGCCCGCATCGCCATGGACGGCCTGCGCCCGTATCCGCCTGGCCATGGGAAC
>JAJYZE010000042.1 GCA_021800195.1 Acidobacteriota bacterium | reverse complement strand
TGCCGGAGATCTCGGAGCTGGAGCGTTACCATCCCAGCGCGACCACGGAGCTATACGATGTCCACGGTCGCATCTTCGGCTCTTTTGCGGAGCAGCGCCGTATCGTCGAGCCCTACTCGGAGTTTCCTCCTGTCCTGCGCAACGCGATTCTTTCCATTGAGGACAAGAACTTCGAGCACAACACCGGCATCAACCTGGTGCGAGTGGTGGAGGCGGCGTACAGGGATGTGCACTCTCGCGGCAAGGTGCAGGGAGCCTCGACTCTCACCATGCAACTGGCGCGCAACCTGTTTCTCTCCTCGGAAAAAACCTACAGCCGCAAGCTGCAGGAGATCCTTCTGGCGCTGGAGATCGAACGCCGGTTTACCAAAGCCCAGATCTTTACTCTGTACGCCAATCAGATCTATCTTGGCGCCGGCGTCTACGGCTTTGAGGCCGGCTCGGAGTACTACTTCAGCAAGCCCGCACGCGACCTGACTCTGCCGGAGGCGGCGCTGTTGGCCGCTCTGCCCAAAGGTCCGGAGTACTACTCTCCGCTACGCTACCCGGAGCGAGCGCTGCGGCGCCGGAACCTGGTGCTGCAGGAGATGCTGAACAATCGCAAGATCACCCGCCGGCAGGAGAGGGAGGCTGAGACGGCGCCGCTGGGCTTGCATCTGGAGCCGCCGCCCAACGGCGCCGCACCCTACTTTGTCGATGAGGTGCGCCGGCAACTGGAAAGTGAGTATGGCTCCGATCAGGTCCAGAGAGCCGGATTGAGGGTTGACGCCACGCTCGATCTTGATTTACAGCGCGCGGCCAATCAGGCGGTGCTGGATGGCCTGGCTGCTTACGAGCGTCGCCGCGGTTGGCAGGGCAACCTGGAGAATGTTCTGAAACATGGCGCGACGCTGGACGGCTACAAACACCCGGACTGGTCGCAGGCGATCGTTGATGATGGGTATGTCCATGCGCTGGTGATTGGTGTCTCCGCCTCACGCATCACCGTGAAGATGGGCAAGCTGCAGGCGACCATGGTGCCTGCCGATTGGGCATGGACGGGAGCGGCCCAAGCCACGGACCTGGTTCAGGCAGGGGATATTGTCTACGTCAAGGTGGTCGGTGGCGCTTCGGCTGCCGGGCCGGAGAAACCCTTGCATGTGACGCTGGAGCAGGACAGTGGAGCCCAGGCGGCCCTCATGGCCGTGGACAACGCCAATGGCGAGGTGCTGGCGATGGTGGGCGGGCGCGACTTCCAGAGCTCGCAGTACAACCGCGCGACCCAGGCTCAACGCCAGGTAGGCTCCTCCTTCAAGCCCTATGTCTACACAGCGGCGCTGGAGGCCGGCCTGCACCCCGATGACACGGTGCTGGATGAGCCGACCACCTTCATGACCGCCGGTGGGCCCTACTCGCCGCATGACTACGAGCACAACTACCTTGGCCCCATTTCGCTGGTAGAGGCTTTCGCCGACTCGCGCAACATCCCCGCCCTGCGGCTGGCTGATCAGGTCGGTATCCGGCGCGTGATTGCGGTAGCGCATCGCTTTGGCATCCGTAGCGAGATTCCCCCGTTTCTGCCGGTGGCCATCGGAGCCGCCGATCTTACTCTGGCGGAACAGGTGGGAGCTTACAGCGTCTTCCCCAACGATGGGATTCTGGTGGCGCCGCATTACATTCGACGTGTGTTGCAATTCGATGGCGAGCCCCTGCAGCAAGCGCAAACCCAGGTGAGTGAGGCGATTCCAACCGGCATCGCTCGGGAGATGTTGGTGCTCTTGCAGGCCGTCGTCCAGCACGGAACCGGAGCCGCCGCAGCGCAACTCAACCGTCCGCTGGGCGGCAAGACCGGCACCACCAACAATTACACCGATGCGTGGTTTGTGGGCTTCTCTCCCTCGATCACCTGCGGTGTCTGGGTTGGGTTTGATAACCGCCAGTCCCTGGGGAAGAAGGAGACGGGCGCTCGCGCCGCTCTGCCGATCTGGATGCAGTTTATGAAAGTTGCCCTGGCCGGCCTTCCGTCGGAACCCTTTCCAGCCCTCCAGGCTCCGCAGACCCGGATCCAGGCTCCCCGGCAGTCGGTTGCCGGCATTGCGAAGAGCCCAGCGATGCGGGCCACGCCCTCTTGGTCACCCTCGGCAGGGGCGCGGCCCGGCGCACGCCGACCCGCGAGCCGGGCTTCCGGGCAAAGCTATCAGCCGCAACTGGTGCATTTGCAGCCGGGCGAGCAGCGGTACCCCAGCCGCTACGTGCCGCATTCGGCTGGTTCCAGCAGATCAGCGCAGCCGTTGTCCACCACTGCCAGGGGATCAAAAAAAGCAGCCCCTGGAGTGTCGCCTGCCGTGCGCAGCCGAAACCAGTAGCCTTTGCTTTGGCGCTCCTGGCGAGGCCTGGACATGGAGCGCTCTGCTTGGACCAAAGTCGTCGGCGGCAAGGCGATTGGAGCAGAGTCTCTCGGAAGCGCTTCCGCGCGGGAGCGCGGCTTGCCGCATCGGGTGGAGCCTACCTTGGCGGGATGGTTTGGCCGAGCGCTTTGGCTAGTTTGAAGTAGCGAGTGGCTCTCTGCACGTCCACGCGGATCTGATCGCGCAAGGCCTCTGGAGAGGCAAAGCGCTGCTCGGCGCGCAGCCGGCGGAGAAAGGTGAGTCGCAAAGGGGTGGTCTCCTCCAAGTCAACCGGTTCGTAGTCCAGCAGATGGGATTCGACCGCGAAGGAGTCCGCGCCAAAGGTGGGGCGGTTGCCGACGTTGGTCACGCCGCAAAAGATACGGTCGGTTCCGATACTCAGAGTTGTGACATAGACACCGTTCGAAGGGAGCAGATCGGCGTAGGGTGCCAGATTGATTGTGGGCACGGCGTACTTGGAGCCGTAGCCGCGTCCCGGGGCTGGCGTGCTGAGTATCGAGAAAGAGCGGCCCAATAGGGCGCGCGCCTCCTGCACTCTACCGGCGGTAATGGCGGTGCGGATCCTGCTGGAGGAGATAGGGGCACCGCGAGCCATGCAGGGAACATAGGCTCGTACAGCGAAGCCCAGCACGCGCCCCATCTCCGAGAGGCCGGCGATGTCGCTCTCGGCCTGATATCCGAAGCGGAAGTTTTCCCCCTCGTGGACTTCGATGGCATGCAAGCCGAGATGCAGGACCTGCTGGGCGAAGTGGAGGGCCGTCCAACGGCGAAGCTCCTCCGTGAAGGGAAGCACCAGAACACTGTCCAGTCCGGTGCCGGCCAGCAGCCTCAGCTTCTCCTCCAGCGGGGTGATCAGCCGCATCCGGGAGACGGGGTGCAGTACCTGCGCCGGATGAGGATGGAAGGTGACCGCGCAGGCGCGCGACCGGTAGAGGCGGGCACGCTCCAGAAGGGATGCGATGACCATCTGATGCCCGCGGTGCACACCGTCGAAGTTTCCAACCGTGACCACCGAGGGGGAAGAAGAGGAGCCGAGTTCAGCAAGTGAGCGATAGATCTGCATGGAAGAAGAGGCAAAGCCCGGGCGGGGCCCGTCCGATCGAGAATGGGAAACCTTGAAGCCGGGCGGCTGGTTACTCCGCAATGCGAAAAGTCAGTTTAAGGCCATCGTGAGCCAGCCGTATGTGATTTGGCAACCTTGCGTTGGTGGCCTCATGCTCCAGACCGTGGCTGATGTGGGTGAAGAAGGCGCGGCGTGGCCTGATCCTCTTCACCAATTCAACCGACTTGGCCAGATGGGAGTGGCTGGGGTGTGGTTCGGGGCGCAGGGCGTCCAACACCAGAATGTCCAGATCTTGAAGCAGAGGGAAGCTCTCCTCGGGAATTTCGCTCATATCGGTCAGATAGGCCGCGTCCCCAAAGCGGTAGCCGGCGATGCTGTCAGGCCCGTGAATGAGGGGAACGCGGATGAAGCTGGCTCCAAAGAGAGTAACGGTAAAGCCGGTCTCTGCTGGAATACGGTGCAGCGTGACCCGCGCGCGAGTCGGATAGCGGGCGACCTCGCTGAAGGTGTAGGCAAAGATTCGTTCCAGGATTGCCGCCGTCGCATCATCGGCATAGAGAGGTAGTCCATCGGCGTGCTGGAAGCTGAGCGGACGAAGATCGTCCATCCCCAGGATATGATCCGCATGGCCATGGGTATAGAGGACCGCGTCCAGGCGCATGAGCCGCTCCCGCACGGCCTGAAATTGGAAATCCTGACCGGTGTCGATGACCACATGACGGCCGCCGTAGGAGAGCAGCACGGAGGGGCGGGTGCGCCGGTTGGGAGATCCCGGCTGATAAGCTGAGGCGCAGACGGCGCAAGAACAGCCCAGTGTAGGAACCGCCATTGAGGTTCCACTTCCAAGAAATGTGAGGGTCGCTTGCATGCTCGTTTCCGTATCTTGCTGAGCGGGCTTGATGCCGCAGGAGGGCCGGTCCTCTCCATCCGGTTTGCCCGGAGAGCCCTAAGCTGCTAGCGGACGATGCGAGGTCCCGTGCCCGGAATGGAGGGGCCTGCCGGAGAAGTGGCGCTCTGGGTTTGCCGGGCAACCGCGGAGCGGGAGAGGGCCTGGGTTACCTCCAGGAAGTCGATGCGCAGCTCGAACAGAGCCGTATCCAGGAGTTCGGTCTCCGCTGGGGTGCGGTTTCCCAGGGTCTTCTGCTGGAGAACCACCAGCATGTCGATGGTTTGTCGCGCTCCAAGAAGATCTACCTGCGGCTGCTGGCCGGGCGGGGCTGCTCCGCCCAACTGCATGAGAGCCTGCATGTAGAGCGACTGAATGACCTGTTGCAAGGTGATCTCCGGTGGCCGCTCCATGCCTGGGTTGGTGGCTCGGATGGCTGTATCCAGACGATCGACGGTGGCGTCATAGGCGCGCTTGGCCTGCTCGGCCTGCTCGGCGGTCGGGAGCGGAGTCTCCTGAACCTTGCTGTCCCGAAGCTGGCTCTCTTGGACCTGGCTCTCCGGGACTTGGGTGGCTGCGGACGCCGGGCCGTCGGGGGCTGTGGAGCCGAAGGGTATGGGCGGTGTCGTGAGGGTCTGTGCGCTGTGCCCGGGCTCAGGGGCGCCGCTGGGCTCAGGGCTGTGCCGCTGGGCGGTTTTGGCCTCGGGACGCAACTCGCCCTCAGCGGTGAACTTGCGACGGTCATTGATGACGAACTCTTTGATCTCAGCCATACGCTCAACTCTCTATCTGTTCATCTGATGCTAACCCGAGCCAACCGATCCGCCGACGCAAAAGCGCCACTCCGCCGGGGTACGCAAGCTGCTGCGCGGCTCCGGGCGCTCCCTGCCCAGGTTCTGCGTTGTGCGCCGCTTGGCGAAGGTATCCCAAGCCGAGCAGCGCCGGACCCTCAGGCAGAGGCACCAGTCCGGCGCTGGTCAACTCCCCGGCGGGTCTGCCGGCTAGCTCCAGCGGGGCTGGAAGTGTGGCCGGAAGCTCGCCGTGCAGACGAAACGCGGCGAAGTTGCGATGTACCTGGCCGCGCGACCGGATTCGCTCGACGATCTCCTGGCCCAGATAGCAGCCCTTGGCAAAGTGCAGAGCGTGCGGTTGTGCCGTCTCCTGGGGAAGATCATGGGCTGTCTCCGTGTTGCGGATATCCTTGCCAAACAGCGGCCAGGCCTCCAGCAGGCGCAGCCACTCCAGGGCCGCGGAAGAGAGCTGGGGAACTTGCAGCCCCTGGAGTGCACTCTGCACGCTCTCGATGGTGGCCGGGGTGGAGTGCAAGGTAAAGACCGGTGTCTCTCCTCGATCCGGGCTGAGCAGAAGCAGCCGGCCGTGCTGGGTATCGGCAAGGGCCAAATGCGAGCGTTCGATCTTGGGCAGGTTGAGAGCCTCAAGAGCCGCAGCCGCCTGGCCTCCCAGGATGAACAGTTCTGTGGGAAAGTCTTCAACCGGCTGAACTTCGACGTCATCCATGATGATGAAGCGGTCCAGGTGGGTGCGGATGGTCTCCATCTGGGATGCCGAGCTTGCCAGCAGAAACCTGGGGGGCTCCGGATCGGGCTCGCGATATACCATGGCATCGCCCAGGATGTGCCCCTGGGCGTTGAGCAGGAAGTTGTAGTTGCCCTCTCCCGGCTGCAGCGACTTGATGGAGTTGCTCACCATGCCGTTCAGCCAGCGTGTGGCATCCGGGCCGGTGATGCGCAATAGGGCGGTATCCTGTACCCGCACAAATCCGGCGGCGTCCCGCACGATGGAGAGCTCTGGCTGATCCCGCCTGGACATGAATCTCTTGCGTCCTCCTAGAGTGTTTCTATCTTCTTGTCTGTCTCGATGCTTACTCGAGGATCGCACAGGATGCGGGCTCACTTGGATCCTTTTGTAATTCCTCTTCAAGGATAGCTTTGTTTCAGCCGGTGTCGTGCCCGGGAGGTCCAGTCCGGCTTTGGATCTGCAAGATCGTCTGCGGCCAGCCAGCTTTCGCCGCAGGCCTCTCGTGCGTACACTGGGTGTGAGCGTGATGGGTTGTCTGGAGGCGGTTTGACCTGGGGAAAATGGGTGTCGGCAGCGTGGATTTGGTTAGGGATCGGTCTGGGAATCGCAGGCGCACAGCCCAGGGCCGGGGATCAGACGCCAGCGCCTGCCAAGGGGCCGGTAAGTTCTTCCCCGGCCGTGGACACGGTATTGACGCCCCAGCAGGAGCAAACTCTGCTGGAGGATGAAGATCAGCTACTGCACTTTGTCAGCCGGATCACCCAACTGCCGATCAAGTCTCCGGTAAAATGCCGCTTCGTCTCCCGCCAGCAGGTCCACGCGGAACTGCGCAAAAAATTCGATGAGGACAAGGACACGCGGCGCATGGAGCGAAGCGAACTGGTGTTGAAGAAGTTTGGCCTGCTGGACCAGGACTTTCAGATGCGGCCTTTTCTGCTTCGCCTGCTCACCGAGCAGATCGCCGGCTATTACGACGACAAGACCAGACAGATGACCTTGCTGAACTGGGTGCCGATCGAGGAGCAAAAGCCGGTGATGGCTCACGAACTTACCCACGCATTGCAGGACCAGAAGGTGGGCCTGAAGAAATGGGAGAATCAGGAGATTGCAGGAACGGCGAAGAATGTGAACCAGGACAACCTGCACATCGCCAACGATGATACGGATACGGCTCGCGAGGCCGTCTTGGAAGGGCAGGCCATGGTCAGCTTTGCCGACTACATGCTGGCTGAAGCCGGGCATCCGGAACGAACTTTGAAGGACGTTCCTCGTCTGGCCCAGGAGCTGGAGTCCAATGCCGGAGACATGACCGGCTCACCCGTGCTGGCGCGGGCGCCTCTGGTCTTGCAGCAGTCGCTTTTGTTTCCCTACACCTACGGCCTGGCCTTTGAGGATGACATTCTGTCCCGGCGGGGAACCGGGAGAGCCTTCAGCGGGGTGCTTGAAGACCCACCCAGTTCCAGCTTCCAGGTGATGACTCCGGCGGCCTATCTGCGTCACCAGCCGGTTCCGCTGATGAAGCTGCCCGACATCCACCCACTGCTGAAGAGCGCAGGTTTTGTGCCCTACGATGTGGGTGTGATGGGCGAGCTCGATGTCAGCATGACCGCTGAGCTCTTTGGCGGCCGCCCCCTGGCCCAGGCGCTGGCTCCCGAATGGGATGGCGGCATCTACTACGCGGCGCAGCGCAAAGACGCATCCGCAGACCAGAAAAAGACAACCGCTTCGCTGGCCATCTTGTACAGCTCGCAGTGGAAGCAGAAAGATTCGGCCCGCACCTTCTTTCACATCTTTGAGGAAGAACTGCCCCGCCAGTATGATGGCTTGAAGCGCCGTCGGAGTGAGGAGACCAGTCCCGACGAGCGAGTCTACTCCACCTCAGAGGGTGATGTTCTGCTCAGTATTCAAGGCAAGACGGTCTGGGTGAGCGAGGGCTTCGATCTGGCCACGGCCCGCAAGTTGAGAACCTCTGTCGATCGAGCCAATGTGCCGGTTGGCAGCGGTCCGGTGATGCAGGCTGGCGTGGTGCCTGCCGGCCAGGATCTGCTGGGTGGGCTGGTGGACGATATCCGCCGGTTCGGAGTCATGCGCGCAGCGCTGCAATAGCCGAGCGGCTCGGCTACCCGTCCGCCCTCGATTCAGAGCGGTCCCGATTCCGGCAGCTTACTTCTGCGGCTCGAGCGACATGATGGAGAGCCCGATCAGCCCCTGTACCCAGCGCGCGGGCTTGGCGCCGTCGGTGTTGATCAACTCAATATCGCCGCCCTCGGAGTCCGGTAGCCCGTTCTTCATCACCGCGACCAGGACTTTGCTCAGGGAAAACGACGGCTCCACCTCCGCTGCCGAGTACAGGACGTAGTAGTGGTCCGTCCCGGTAGCGATGACCACGCTGTGCAGGATGAGCGGTTGCGTCTGGCGGTTGGCCACAAAGCTGATCTTGGCCAGCACAGTGGAGAGTAGTGGCCCGGTGTATGTCTCCGGAATTCCGCCCCGATGGGCGTTGTGCACCTGCACGGTTACCTGGGGTAGATTCAGCAGATCGGTGACTGACAGGCTCATGCTCTTGCCTTGGAACTCGAGCGCTACGCTGGAAGAGGGAGGCACGGGCGGTTTGGATGCTTTGGCGCTGGTCTGGGCGCTGGTCTGGGCGCTGGTCTGGGCTTGCGCGCAGAGAGCCCCGTACGTGAGGACCAAGACCAGGGCACGGAGCAGACCAGAGGCCACAGGCGACAGACGAAGTGGTCGAAGGAGGGGCGATATGCCAGCGGGAGGATTGTTCATGCTCAAAAGCTTATCGCCAAGAAGCGAAGCGGTATATAGCCTTCTTGAAACCGACGTATACTGGAGCCATGTCGATTGTTCGCAATGCCGCCGCCATCGCCAAAGGAATGAGCATCACCCTGAGGGAAGCTTTCCAGCCCTCCCAGGTGGAGAACTACCCGGACGGGAAGGGCCCCATGCGCGGCGCGCAGTTCCAGGAGCGCTTTCGCGGGAAGCATCAGTTGCAGCGTGATGAAGATGGGCTGGAGAAGTGTGTCGCCTGTTTCCTCTGCGCAGCGGCCTGTCCCTCGAACTGCATCTATATTGAGGCCGCCGACAATACCAGCGAGAACCGCATCTCCTCCGCCGATCGCTATGCCAAGGTCTACAACATCGATTACAACCGCTGCATCTTCTGCGGTTACTGCGTGGAGGCCTGCCCCACCGATGCCATTACCCATGGGCATGGATTTGAGCTGGCCAGTCTGAATGCAACCACTATGGTGATGCGCAAAGAGGATCTGCTGGTTCCTGCAGCCGCCGCAAAAGAGACGCTCTCCGCCGCTCAAGAAGAGGTTGAAGCCCTCGTGTAGGCCGTGAAGCTTTACATTCAGAATTCACGGCGAGCCAATACGGCTCGCCTTCTTGTACCCGGGCAACGTGGCCTTTAGGCCGCTGTGGAGAAGTACATGCAGAGACAGATTCATCCGTTGGAGAAGCTGCTGGAGGAGCGGATCGCCATTCTCGACGGCGCCATGGGAACCACGATCCGGACGTACGGCATGAAGGAGTCTGATATTCGAGCAGATCGATTTCAGGATGCCGGCAAGGATCTGCTCAACAATGGAGATCTGTTTTCGCTTACCCAGCCGGCCATGATTGGGGACATTCACCGGCGCTTCCTGGAAGCCGGAGCGGACATCATCGAAACGAACACCTTTGGAGCGACCAGCATCGCGCAGAGCGAGTTCTTCGTGGAGGATCCGCGGGAGCGCGGCGAACGGAAGAATCCGGAGTTTTATCAGAAGATCATCGAGGATAGCTCGCTGCGGCAACTGGCCTGGGATATCAATGAGACCTCGGCGCGGCAGTGCCGCCAGTGGGCGGATCGCGTCGCCGAAGATACTGGGCGGCCGCGTTTCGTGGCCGGGGCGATCGGACCTCTCACGGTTTCGCTCTCCAACTCGCCGGATGCGGACGATCCTGGTTTTCGCGTGGTGACCTTTGATCAGGTGAAGACCGCATACGCTGATCAGGTGCGAGCCTTGATCGCAGGGGGGGTCGATCTGCTCCTGGTGGAAACTATCTTTGATTCGCTCAACGCGAAGGCTGCCCTGGTAGCCATCCGCGAGGTCTGCGACGAGCAGGGCCTCTCCACGACGGGCAGGCAGTTGCCCATCATGATCTCGGCTGCGGTTGGAAGAGGCGGAGAGACGCTGATCTCCGCGCAGACCACGGAGGCGTTCTGGACTGCGGTCAAGCATGTCAAGCCGCTCTCCGTAGGACTCAACTGCTCGCTTGGCCCGGAGTTGATGTATCCCTTCCTGAGCGATCTGTCCGCCAAAGCGGAGGTCGCCATCTCCTGCTATCCCAATGCTGGTCTTCCCAACCCGCTCTCTCCCACGGGCTTTGATCTGGGTCCGGAAGATATGGCGGGCTGGCTCAAGAGCTTTGCCGGGGAAGGCTTGATCAATATCGCCGGCGGCTGCTGCGGCAATACGCCGGAGCATATCGCTGCGATTGCGCGGGCGTTGCAAGGCATGCACCCGCGAGAAGCGCGCGAGCTGGCGCAACGGAAGGGTGAAGACCGCGGGGTGAGCGCTTGAAGACAAACCTTCCCGCCGAGACTTCTCCAGGCGCCGAGTTCCGGCCCCTGCGTCTCTCCGGCAGCCAGCCTTTCACGCAACAGAAGGGCGTCTTCATCATGATTGGCGAACGGACGAATGTGGCCGGCTCGCCGAAGTTCGCTGGTCTGGTGAAAGAAGGCAAGTTTGAAGAGGCCGTAAGCATCGCGCAGCAGCAGGTGGAGAATGGCGCCAACATCCTGGACATCTGTATGGATGAGGGGATGATTGACGGCGTGGCGGCCATGACTCGCTACCTGCAGCTTCTGGCCAGTGAGCCGGAGGTAGCCAAAGTACCTTTCATGGTTGACTCCTCCAAGTGGGAGGTGATTGAGGCCGGGCTCAAATGGATGCAGGGAAAGGGAATCGTCAACTCCATCTCACTGAAGGAGGGCGAGCCGAGATTCCGGCAGCACGCTGAGACCATCCTGAAGTACGGTGCCGCCGCTGTCGTGATGGCCTTTGACGAGCAAGGTCAGGCAGCCGGCTTTGCGGACAAGATTCGAGTCTGTGAACGCGCCTACAGGCTATTGGTGGATCAAATTGGCTTCGCGCCTGAAGATGTGGTCTTCGATCCGAATATTCTTACTGTGGCCACGGGCATGGAGGAGCACAACAACTACGCTGTTGACTTCATCAACGCCACGCGCTGGATCAAGGCGAACCTACCCCATGCCAAGGTGAGCGGTGGCGTCTCCAACATCTCGTTCAGCTTTCGCGGCAACAACAAGGTGCGCGAGGCGATGCACTCGGCCTTCCTCTTCCACGCCCTTCAGGCCGGCCTGGATATGGGCATTGTCAATGCCGGAATGCTGGAGGTCTATGAAGAGATTGAACCCGAGCTGAAAGAGCTGGTGGAGGACGTTCTGCTCAACCGCCGCGCGGACGCGACGGAACGTCTGGTGGAGTACGGCGACAGGGTAAAGAGCTTCGCCGGCAACGTGAGCCTGAGCGAGCGCAAGACCGAGGAGTGGCGCAACGGAAGCGTGGAAGAACGCCTGGCGCACGCTCTGGTGAAGGGAATCGACGCCTACATCGAGCAAGACAGCGAAGAGGCCAGGGTCAAGCTGGGCCGCCCGTTGCTTGTCATCGAGGGTCCGCTGATGGCTGGGATGAGCGTGGTGGGCGATCTCTTCGGGGCCGGCAAGATGTTTCTTCCGCAGGTGGTGAAGTCCGCGCGGGTGATGAAGAAGGCGGTCGCCTACCTGACTCCCTACATGGAGGCAGAGAAGCTGGCTCTGGAGGCCTCAGGTCAAGCCATCAAAGCTCAGGGCAGGATCCTTCTGGCCACCGTCAAAGGCGACGTCCACGATATTGGCAAGAACATTGTGGGTGTGGTGCTGGCGTGCAACAACTATGAGGTGATCGACCTGGGCGTTATGGTGGCCTGTGAGAAGATCCTGGAGCGCGCGCGAGAGGTAAAGGCGGATATCGTCGGCCTGAGCGGGCTCATCACGCCTTCGCTGGATGAGATGATTCATGTGGCCCGAGAGATGGAGCGCCAAGGCTTCCAGGTCCCTTTGCTGATTGGAGGCGCCACCACCAGCAAGGCGCATACGGCGATCAAGATTGCGCCTCACTACAGCCGGCCGGTGGTGCATGTGCTGGACGCCAGCCGCGCCGTCCCGGTGACCAGCGTCCTGCTCAGCGAGAGCAGCTCGGAGTTCATCCGGCAACATCAGGAAGAGTACGAGGCTCTGCGCCGCAGGCATGCCGCGCCGCCCCAACCTGTCATCCCTCTCGAAGCTGCGCGCGAGCGGCGCACGCCCATTCTGTGGCGGGCGGAGGATCTTCCCCAGCCGGAGCAACTCGGTATCCAGGTGTTACAGAACTTCCCTTTGGAGGAGTTGCGCGAGTACATCGACTGGACGCCCTTCTTCCATGCGTGGGGACTGAAGGGCATCTATCCGCGCATTCTGGAGGATCAAGGGCGGGGCGAAGATGGGCAGGGAGCCGAGGCGCGCCGGATCTTCGCTGACGCCAACAAGCTGCTGGACCGCATTGTCGCCGAGAAGCTGTTGACGGCCAATGGCGTCTTCGGGCTCTTTCCTGCCAAAGCCATCGGAGATGATGTTGAGGTATGCTCCGATGAAGCCCGTCGCCAGGTCCGGGAAAGATTCCACTTCCTGCGTCAGCAGGCCCATCGTGAGGGAAGTGAGCCTTGCCGCTGCCTGGCCGACTTCATCGCACCGGCTTCCACAGGCCTGGCCGATCACATGGGAGCCTTTGCCGTTACCAGCGGGATTGGGCTCAAAGAGCTCTGTGACAGCTTCCGCGCCGTCCATGACGACTACAACGCCATCATGGCTGAGGCCATTGCGGATCGGCTCGCCGAGGCCTTTGCGGAGTGCCTGCACAAACGCGCTCGTGACCAGTGGGGGTATGGACGGTCCGAGAACCTGACCCCAGCCGAGCTGATCCAGGAGGGGTATCGGGGAATTCGTCCCGCGCCGGGTTATCCTGCCTGCCCGGACCACACCGAAAAGGGCACGATCTGGGAGCTGCTCCAGGTGGAGGCCAACACGGGGATGAAGCTTACCGAGTCGTATGCCATGTGGCCGGGCTCGAGCGTCAGTGGGCTGTACTTTGCCCATCCCGAGGCGCGCTACTTCAGCCTGGGCAAGATCGACCGCGACCAGGTGAGCGACTACGCTGCCCGCAAGCAGTGCAACGTGGCAGAGGTCGAGCGCTGGCTGGAGCCAAATCTCAACTATGATCGGGAGACAGGTTCAGAGGACGGCAAGATCTGACCGCCGGCGCGGCGCGGCATATGCCCTGTGCAGAAATCGAGACGCAGGGGGAGTCTACCTCTCCGATCCGGTCAGGACTGTGGAACGACAGCGGCTACATCGCCCGTAGGAGCGGCGCCGGGCTTGGCGGGAGCATACTTGCTGGCGCACTTGGCCTGCAATTGCGTTGCATGGAAGGTTCCATCCCGCCCGTACGTTCCAACAGCAAGGGTCTGGGCTCCATCCTTGAACTCGTCGGGCGGAGGCTCTGCGCCGTTGTAGTCCACGCGCAGCGTTTTGCCCTGCTCGGTCAGGATGAAGTTGGCTGCCGGTCCGTTGCGCGTAATACTGCCGGGCTGAACGTTGCCGGCAACGCGCAGGTTGACCCTGTACGCCTTGTTTCCCATCGCCTGGAGCTCTGCGACGGTTACGTAATAGCTCTTCGCGTTCCCAGCCGCCGAAACCGAGAGCCAGGCAACGGTGCCCAGAACGATGGCTCCAGCGACGACGAACTTCAGAAGGGAATTGGGTCTCTGCTTTGCCATACCAGCCTCAGTTTACTCCGTGAAGTGGACGGCCAGGGTGTGATTCTGGTCACTGGCTTCGAGCGCGAGCTCCAGCAGGCGAATCGTCCGGAAGGCGTCCTCCGCGGAGATCTCCAGTGGCGCCTCGCCGCGAATCGCGTCGCGCACATTGGCGTAGAAGCGACGATAGTCCCCGCTCTCGGTGGCAAGTTTGCTGCGCTCTACCAGAATCGGCTCGGTCACGCGCCTGGCCAGCGTCAGGGTGCCCCAGGACGACTCCGCCTCTGGCAGCCAGGGTTCCGGCGATCCAAGCCGGGTTGGTCTGGAGCCTTCAAGTAGCGCAGCTTCTTGTGGATCCAGCCCAAATTTAATGTAGCTTCCCATGGTTCCATTCACGCGAAAGCGGGGTGCCGGCTCAGGTGCGAGCATGGTGGCATGGCACTCGTAGCGCAAGCGGTGACCCTCTGACAAGTCAAACTCCAGGACGATGTCGAAGGCATCCTCAATTGCGGTCACATCCCGTTCGTAGCGAACGCTGGCAGAGATTGTTTTGGGGATGCCGAACAGCGCCAGCGATTGGTCTACAAGATGCGGTCCCAGATCGAAGAGAATTCCATTCGCGGCTCCTCCCGCTTCCTTCCAGGTGTTGGCCCGCTGTAGGGGCCGAAAGCGATCGAAGTGCGAATCCACCAACGTGATTCTGCCCAGGCGGCCCTCCTTCTTCAGCCTCTTCAAGGTCAGAAAGTCACCGTCAAAACGGCGGTTGTGGAAGGGAGCCAGCAGCCTGGCCTGGCGCTGGGCGAGCGCCATCAACGCCCGGACTTGCGAGGCCGAACCAGCGACTGGCTTGTCGACGACGACATGCTTGCCGCTCTCCAGAGCACGCTGCGCCATCTCCACATGCGAGTCGTTGGGCGTGGCCACCACGATCAGATCGATAG
>JAJYZE010000368.1 GCA_021800195.1 Acidobacteriota bacterium | reverse complement strand
CCAGCGCGATGGCCCAGACCTTCAAAGGCGTCGTATCGGACTCCATGTGCGCCCACAACAATCTGGCCAAAGCTTCCACCGCCGCCCATGCCGCCTGCGCCAAGAAGTGCATCGGGATGGGATCTCCTGCGGTTCTGATCGTGGGAACCAAGGTCTACAAAGTCTCGAATGCGAGCAAGTTGAATGCCTATGCGGGCAAGACGGTCACCGTCAACGGCTCGCTCTCGGGCAACACCATCACGGTGAAGTCGGTTAAGGACTAGTCTTCCTCTGGTCTGCGGTGGGGCTGCCGTACGCAGCCGCGCCGGCCTGCTGCTCAAGCCATGTGCCGCAAGCCCCGCTGCATCACTCGGCAGCGTGCCGGTGTAGTGTGTACACCCGACGGCAGGTTACCCACGATCTGTGCCAGGCGAATCGGGCGCGGCTCTACCATCCCTTGGGTCTCCCAACCTGAAATCTGGGTTTGGGCGGAGTAAGTGTGATTGCCGGGGGACACAGCCCTTCCAAATCTCTCTTTTCAGACGCTTGTGTTCAACTAAGATGATCTCCAAGAGTAGACTCACGAGCAGGTTCTCGGGAGGAAGCGCCTGAAGAGAGCGAAGAACGTCTCTTGCCGGGAAGCAACACTCTCCCCCGAGCCCGTGGGTTGCAGCCCAACGGTCGCCCCCGTCCGGAAGGCTGTTTCTTCGCCAAGGAGTCCGATTGAAGAACGGTTACCGCATCCTGACAATGCTTTGCTTCGCTTTGATGGGCAGCTCGCTCGTGTATGCTCAGGCGATTCCCGCTGCGGTTCGGCCGCTGAACTTCTCAGTCTTCGGAGGCGCCACCGGAGATTACACCGGTCTGGCCGGCGGCAGAAACCTTGGCATCACCGCGGGAGCCGACATGGGCTTCCGCCCTTATCATCTGTTCTACTTCTCCGTCGAGGCTCGTGGAACCTATCCCGTGGATCAAGGCAGCATCGATGGCCAGGAGAACTTCCTCTTCGGGGGCCGGGTGCAGCGCTATTACAACCGCTTCCGACCCTATGCGGACTTCCTTTATGGCCGCGCCAAGATCAATTATGTGAATGGCGGTTATCCCAATCCCGGGGGAACGCTCCTCTTCATCAGCTCCATCTCAAACGTATTCGCCTTTGGTGGCGGACTGGACTACGTCCTGACCCCCCACTTTGATCTCAAGGTCGACGCCCAGTTTGAGCACCTCAGTACGCCGGTCACCACCAGCGGCGCCATCTACTCCAAACCCATCACGGTGGGTGTCGTCTACCACTTCGGAGATCCCGCGCTGCCCTGACGCGCCCCTGCGGCGGAAGGTTCACCCGGAGACGCGCCCGCCACCTCCGCCAGGCTCTGCAAGTGTTTTAGCCGCAAGCCCTCTGCGCCAGGGATGAGAGGGCCGTTTGCCGCCGGGACTGCGACCCTAATAGCGCGTCACCACCTCACGATGCCGCTCCACCCACCAGCAGGGGTTATACCCCTCCTGAGGGTAAAGAGAGCGGCTGCACGGCTGCGCAAACGTTCCGGTTGGGAAGTAATCCAGCTTTCCGCCCTTGAGGCCGGCAGCGGTGTACGTCTTCACGATCACGGATCCCATCCCTCCGCCGCGCGCGACTCTTCCTCTCCAGATGGCCCAGTCCAGCGGGTACAGCATGGCAGCCACCAGCAGCACAATTCCTATCCCGCGCAAAACCACCAGGAAGACAAACTTTTCGATTACCAGCTCTTGCTCCATCCTCGCTCCGCTTTCTCATGGCGCCGACGCCCGTCCGCGTCGCTGGAGCCTTTCTCTCCCGCAGCCATCGAGCCAAGGAAGAAGCCTCTCGCCTCAAAGATTGAATAACTCGCGTAGCCGTTTGGTCTGCGACCGGCTCACCGGCACCTCAGTCTGCTTGCGATCGTCCATGCGCAACTGATAGCTGGACTTGAACCACGGCACCACTTCACGGATGTGCTGAATGTTCACCACATAGGACCGGTGCACCCTCCAGAACTGCTCCGGATCCAGTTGATCGGTCAACTCCTCCAGGGTTCTGCAGTTGGAGTCCCCCTCCAGCGTCTTGGTCACCACCGAGATTCTTCCTTCGCCGATCGTGGCAAAGCACAGATCCTTCTGATCCACCAGCAGCAACCGGCTCTGGGCCCGTAACACCACCTTGCCGGACCGTCCCTGGCCATTGGGACCCGCTCCCGTCACACCGGAGGTGGCGATCGCCGCCTGCTCCTCCATCATCTTCAGCAGTGCATCCAGCTTGGCCTCCGCGCCGGCCATGCGGCTCTGGACCCGAAGCCCATCCGGAGGTTCTCCGCGGGCTTCTCTGCTGCCGGAGCCTGCGCCGCCAGATCCCTGACTCTCGGCGCAACGCTCCCGCACCTTCTCGATCGTTCGCTGCACTCTCTTGCTGTCAAACGGCTTCAGCAGATAATCCACGGCATTCACTTCGAAGGCCTTCACCGCATATTGGTCAAAGGCGGTAGCGAACACGACCTGTGGGAGTCGCATCTTGCGGTCCAGCGCCATCAACTTCTTCAACACCGCGAACCCATCCAGCCCGGGCATCCGCACATCCAGAAAGATCACATCCGGCTTGTGCATGCGAATCAGTTCCACCGCCTCGATGCCGTTACTTCCATGGGCCAGAACGGAGATCTCTCCCTCTCGATCCAGCAGATACTGCAGCTCTTGCCGGGCCAACGGTTCATCGTCGATAATCAGCGCGCTGAGCGGCATCGCCATAGACTCGATTAAAACAAAGGTTGCTCTGTGCCGAACAGAGCAACCATGCCAGAGGCGCCCTTCAGCCTGGGCCGCCCGGCGCCCCTCGACCTTGCACGCGACGCGCCGTGTCAGGGCCATGATGAGGCTCCAGAACTTCGGGTTCCCGCAGCCATTCGCCTCAGATCAACTGGAGCCGTCAACCGGCGCCATCCAATAGCAGCGGCTCGGCTCACCCCTGAAACTTGGTCGGCCAATCCTATAACCGCTTTAGTCACTGTACGCGCGCAGCCGCATGGGGGCCCCATCTTCGGCCAGGTCATGCCCGCAACAGG
>JAJYZE010000041.1 GCA_021800195.1 Acidobacteriota bacterium | reverse complement strand
ACCCAGCAACACTGAAAATGCTATAGCTGTGAGGTTCAGCGGTACTCCCCCACCAGTACCCGGACAAGCGGGTATTTCCCTGATCATCGGGCAGTCGAAGCTGTAGCTTCTCTCCAGCCATAGCGCTCTCCTCCAGCCTCGCGAAGGAGCCAAGAAGAGAACCGGCCCACCGGGAGCTCCAGGGTTTGGGGAATGATGCCATCACCCTGCGCGCAGCGCCTGCTCCAGGTCCATCCAAAGATCTTCGACCGCCTCGATGCCGACGCTGAGCCGAAGCAACGTCTCTGGCAGATGCTCCTGTCCATGATGGAGGGCGCGGCGCTCGATGGTGGACTCGACCGCTCCCAGACTGGTCGCATGTTGAATCAGCTTCAAGCGCCTGCAGACCCCATCCGCATCGGTGGCCACTCCCTTCACGTCAAAGGAGATGACCGTGCCATATCCCTTGAGCTGACGCCTGGCCGCCGCATGGGTGGGATGGCTCCTGAGCCCGGGATAGCGCACACAACTCACCCCTGCATGCCGATCCAGGCGTTCGGCCAGCTCTTCCGCGCTCCGCTGCGCCCGTTCCAGGCGCAACGCCAAGGTGCGAACGCCTCGCGTGGCCAGAAACGCCTCCAGCGCTCCCGGAGTCGCGCCGGCCAGTACCCGCGTCCGGCGCAAATCTGCGCAGAGCGACGCATCCCGCGCGATCACTACGCCGCAGAGCAGGTCGGAGTGGCCGCCGATGAACTTTGTCGCTGAATGGACCGACACATCCGCTCCCAGCTCCAGCGGACGCTGGTTCAGAGGCGTCGCGAAGGTGTTGTCGACCCCCAGAATCGCACCCGCTTTGCGTGGCGCGGCGCAGATCGTATCCAGATCCGCAACCTCCAGCAGCGGGTTGGAGGGCGACTCCAGCCAGATCAGATCGGCAACGTCGCACGCCCTCACCCAGCCAATCGTATCGGTGACGGCGATCCGCTCGATCCGCCATCCGCGGCGGCTTCGGCCAGCCTCCGCAAGCGACAGGACGCCCTGATAACAGTCCGCGGGGAGGGCCACCAACGCATTCGCCGGGATTTGATCGAAGATGGCTGCGATCGCTGCCATCCCAGAGGCAAACGAGACCGCCTCGCCCCCCTCCAGCCCCCCCAGGACCTCCTCCAGCGCCTCCCAGCCAGGCACACCTTCGTTGCGCGCGTAGACCCTGCGCGTGCCCAGAACAAAGTTCGACGCGGGCATCATCGGCACGTTGAGAGGCGCTCCAGCCTGGCGATCCCGTCCTGCGGCGACCAGCCACGAGTCCACAGACAAGGACCCCGCCTGCCTGGTCTCCTCGCCTCCGACTCGCTTCATGCTGTGCCCTTTCGAATCGATTCCGCTCATCCTACGATCCTAAAGCAGTCCCCCTTTGCAGGCTCCTTTTCCATCTTTCCTGCCAAATTAAGGAGCGTCTCGCCGCGTGGAAACCATCCCCCTTGGGTTAGGAGTATCAGCGGCATTCCCTACACCCAAGATCCGTTGGCTGCGATGCCACTCGCTCCGTCGGAATGAAATACTGGAGAAGCCACAATCGCAGCAGCGCAGACGGAGATTCATGACTCGTGATGCGAGACCCCATCGCTTTCTCGGCGCACCTTTGAGCGTCCTGCTTGGACTTGCACCGCTGGCCGCCGCCGCGCAGGTCCGTCCCAGCCTGCAAACGGCTTCGACGCCGACACAGAGTTCGAACGCCACCGATTCCATTTCCATCTCAGGAGACTCGTCATCGATCGCCCTCCCCTGCGTTACCCCGGTTGCCTTCACCCCTCCGATCTCAGGATTCCCTTGCGTCACCCTGGGTTCAGGTCTTCTGGCTGCTACTCAGCAACAGAACGCCAGCCCGGCAGTCTCCTTGCCGGCGAAAGCTGTTGAATCCGCATCTCCGCAGGCCCAAGGTGAGCCCCGACCAGACAGCCAGGCCGGCAGCAGCAATCCACCTCCCGCCCGGGAGAGCCAACATCAGAGCGCCGCGGAGCAGTTGAAAGAGGAGGAGAAGCAGCGCGTGATGGGCATCGTTCCCACTTTTAATGTTACCTACCGCCAGAACGCCGTTCCCCTCTCCTCGGGGCAGAAGATGGATCTCGCACTGCACTCCACCCTCGACATCTTTACCTTTGCCTCCGCCTTTGCGGAAGCCGGATACTATGAAATGGACAACGATCTGGTTGGCTTTTCCCGAGGAGCCAAGGGCTACTTTGAGCGCACGGGCGCGGCTTACCTGGACACCGCCGACGGAACCGTCCTGAGCACAGGCGTGGTCCCCATCTTGTTTCGCCAGGATCCACGCTATTTCCGTCTGGGATACGGCCCAAAATGGCATCGCACCTGGTATGCTCTCGCGTCCAGCTTCATTGCCAAGGGCGACCGCTCCGGCAAATGGGAGCCCAACTATGGCAATCTGCTTGGCAACCTGGCCGCCGGGGGAATCTCCAATCTCTACTACCCTCCTGGGAATACCAGCGCCGGGCTCACCATGACCAACTTCGCCATCCAGATCGCTGAAGGCATGGCCGGGGCAGTCTTTGAAGAGTTCTGGCCGGACATCTCCCGCAAGCTCCTGCACCGCGATCCTACCCATGGTCTCGATGCCGGCAGAGAGGCGCAATACGAAGCCGCTGAAGCGCTGAAGCAGTCTCAGCAACCTTCCCAGACCCGGTAAGAAGCTGGGCCAAGGTCCTCCCGACCACAACTTGCCGCGCGGCCTTTGGCGCTGTGCGTAGCCGCGGAGTACGCATCTGCTTCTCCTGGACGCGACGGCGAAATCGCTGCGAGTGACGCCGCTCACCCGGCGTCAGGCCGAACAGCACCCGCGCTACCATGGAAGGGTGAAGATCAACCTGCTTAGCCACTCCGCCGCCGATTGGAATACCCCCCTGCTCGTCGTCTTCGCCGCCGACGTGGCCGTTGCAAAAGACTCTGCAGCGAACCCCATGCTGCTGACCACGCACCCCGCGCTTCAGGCTGCGGCGGCTCTGTGGCTGGCATCCGGCGAGTTCAAAGCTGCGCTCGGGGAAACCTTCCTGCTCCCTGCGCCCACGGGTCTCCACGCCCGGCGTCTGCTCCTGGTGGGTGTTGGAAAGACCGGCCAACTCTCTGCCCACGAACTGCGTCAAGGGGCCGGCGTGGCTGTTCGCTACGCTCGTCCCCGCGCTCTGCGCGAGCTTGCGCTCGCCCTGCCGGAACACCCCTCCCTGACCACCGCGCCGGCACTCCGAGCCATGGCGGAAGGCGCCATCATCGCCGACTTCGACATCGACTTCTATCGCGCGGACCGCAAGGACTTGAGCATCGAGACCGTGTCCATCCTTCTTCCCGGAGTCGATGCGATGGACGCTTCCCTGCAGACCGCGGTTCGCGAAGGAAGCATCCTGGCCGAAAGCCAGAACTTTGCCCGCGCTCTGATCAACGAACCGGGCAACATCCTCACCCCTACAGAACTGGGCAGACGGGCCGCGACCATGGCAGCCGAGTTCGGCCTCGCCTGCGAGGTTCACTCCACGGAGAAGCTCCGCGAACTGGGGATGGGTGCCTTCATTGCGGTTGCCCAGGGCTCCAGCCAGCCGCCCGCCCTCATCGTCCTGCGCTACGAGCCCGCCTCAGCGCCCAGCCCCGAGGGTCCGGTGATCGGTCTGGTCGGCAAAGGTATTACCTTTGACACCGGGGGAATCTCGATCAAGCCCGCCGAGAACATGGACCGGATGAAGTACGACATGGCCGGCGCCGCCTCCATGATCGCGGCCATGCGCGCCATCGCCCAGCTCAAACCAGCCGTCCGCGTTCTCTCCGTCATCTGTTCCTGTGAGAACATGCCTGACGGACGGGCCTACAAGCCCGGCGATGTGGTTACCGCCATGTCCGGCAAGACCATCGAGATCATCAACACGGACGCGGAGGGCCGCCTGGTGCTGGCCGACGGCCTGCACTACGCGCAGACCCTGGGCGCTACCTGCCTGCTCAACGCCGCCACCCTCACCGGGGCCATCGGAACCGCCCTGGGTCAGATCAACGCCGGCCTCTTCTCCAACCACGATGCGACTGCGCGGCAGTTTCTGGACGTTCTTTCCCTCACCGGCGAAAAGTTCTGGAGAATGCCCTGCAGCGACGACTATCGCGACCAGATCCAGAGCCAGATCGCCGACATCAAGAACACCGGTGGCAGCCGCTTTGCCGGGGCCACCGCCGCAGCCATGTTTCTCAAAGAGTTCATCGGCGACAACCCTCTGATCCCCTGGATTCACCTGGACATCGCCGCCACCACCTGGCTGGATGACCAGAAACCTTGGCAATCCAGAGGCCCCAGCGGCATCGCCATCCGCACCATCACAGAATGGGTCCGCAGCTACGCGGGCTGAGCCATTTCTCTGTTTTGCGGCATCAAGGAGAAAAGAATGCGCTTTGGCGTCGCCTTTCCAGTTCATCAGGTAAGCCCACGGGGAGGCCTGGGTTGGAAAACCCTCCAGCACCGCCGAGGCCACGCGCTGCATCCGCGGAGAAACTGCTGCTGATCGTCACCTCCAGCCGCCGCACAGCTAGCGCGTCTTTGCCGTCGCGCGGGCACAACGGCTTCAGTTCCGGGAGAGAGAGATGGGCTTTCAGATCGTCGATCGCGCCCTGCCGCGCGTCAGCAAAGCTGGAGCATCCGTCCGTAACCCCTCCAGTAGCGTCTTCAAGGCCCTGCCTCCAGACCATCCGATTGATACCCTCTGCCAAGTTCACCCGCTGGCCCGCTCGCCCAGGAGAAGGGCGGGCTGGCGATGGGGCATGATCATCACTCCGGGTAAACTAAGGTCTTGGCCACTTTTTCCCAAGCCGGAGTCTCTGACGGAGGATCGCTGTCTGTTGGATCAGAGATGGATCTCTCCAAAGGAAGCTCCATGTCCCCAGAGAGGGAGAGCAAGCCCAAGGTGCTCAGCCACATCCAGGTTCGGGGGGCTCGTCAGCACAACCTGCGCAATATCTCCGTCTCCATCCCTCGCAACACGCTGACGGTGGTTACCGGTCTTTCCGGCTCCGGCAAGAGTTCTCTGGCCTTCGATACCATCTACGCTGAAGGGCAACGCCGTTACGTAGAGACCCTCTCGGCCTACGCGCGCCAGTTCCTGGACCAGATGGAGCGGCCCGAGGTGGACTCCATCGATGGGCTCTCTCCAGCCATCTCCATCGAGCAGAAGACCACCTCACGCTCCCCGCGCTCCACGGTTGGCACGATCACGGAGATCTACGACTATCTTCGCCTGCTCTACGCGTCCGTGGGCCAGCCGCACTGCCCGAACTGCCACCGGCCCATCTCGCGCCAGTCCCCAGAACAGATCGTCTCCCAGATCGTCGAGCGCTATATCGCCGAATCTCCCGGAGAACGCATCACCGTGCTGGCTCCCATCGTCCGCGGCCGCAAGGGCGAGTTCCGCGAGGAGATTGAAGCTCTGGACAAGAAGGGCTTCCGCCTCCGCATCGACGCTGAGATCGTCGAGGTGGAAGAGGGTATGCGCTTGGAAAAGCGCAAGAACCATACCATCGAGGCCATTGTCGATCGCATCATCCTCAAGCCGTCCGCCACTGAGAGCCGCGCCGATCCGCCCTACGATACGCGCCGCTTGCTCTCCGCCGTCACCACCGCTCTGCAACTGGCCAAAGGTCTGGTGCTCATCGCTCTTCCTTCGCCCCGAAACAAGCCGAATGAGAACCATGAGATGCTGTTCAGCTCCTCGATGGCCTGCCCGCAGTGCGGCACCAACGTGGCCAAGCTGGAGCCCCGCAGCTTCAGCTTCAACTCGGCCTACGGAGCCTGCCCGGAGTGCCACGGTCTTGGATCCATCTACGACTTTGATCCCGCCAAGGTCATCGTCGACTGGTCCAAGCCCCTGCTGGACGGGGCCATGGGGCCAGGCTCCTCCTCGCAGTACCTGCTGCGCCTCATTCGGCTGGCCGCCCAGCGGTACAAGATCAATCTCCATCTGCCCTTCGCCGAGATTCCCCGGGACCAGCAGGAGCTGCTCCTGGCTGGACCACCCCGCCACGAAGTTGGACGCACCGGCTTTCACGGCATCCTCAACTGGCTTCGCGACAGTCTAGAGGACACCCGTTCCGACGGATATCGCGAGTACATGCTGCAGTACATGTCGGCCACGGAATGCGCGCGTTGTCAGGGTCGCCGCTTGCGCCCAGAGTCGTTGGCCGTCACGCTTCCCCTCTGCGCGGAAGTTGCTCCGGCGACGGATCATCCGCGTAACGAAACCCCATCCCATGGCTCCAGCGACGCGCCCAATGGGCTCTTCGACGCCTCCATTGCGGACTTCACGGCTCTTCCGATCGACCGGGCGCTCAGCGCCATCCGCTCGCTGCGTTTGAGCGGCCGCGATCTGCTGATCGCCGGCCGGCTGCGCCAGGAGATCCTTGACCGGCTGGAGTTCCTCCGCGCCGTGGGCCTTGGGTATCTCTCGCTGGCCCGCAGCGCCGCAACGCTCTCCGGCGGCGAGGGCCAGCGCATTCGTCTCGCCACCCAGATCGGCAGCCGTCTGCGCGGTGTGCTGTATGTCCTCGACGAGCCTTCCATCGGATTGCATCAGCGCGACAATCAGCGCTTGATCACCGCGCTGGAAGAGCTGCGCGACTTGGGAAATACCGTTATCGTGGTCGAACACGACGAAGACACCATGCGCAAGGCGGACTTCCTTTTGGACCTGGGGCCAGGAGCGGGGAAAAACGGGGGACAGGTGATCGCCGCCGGCACGCCCGAACAGGTCATGGCCAACCCTGCCTCCGTCACGGGCAGCTATCTGGCCGGGCGCCTCTCGCTTCGCACCCGCTGCAAATCGAGCGCCGGGCCGCAGCCGCGTACCGGCTGCTGGATCAGCATCGAGGATGCAACCGCGCACAATCTCAAGCATCTCACCGCGCACTTTCCCCTCGGGGTGATGACAGTGGTCACCGGCGTCAGCGGTTCCGGCAAGAGCACTCTGGTCAATGACATCCTGTACCGCTCGCTGGCCAGGGAGTTGTACGGCTCTCGCGAACAGCCGGGCGAGCACAAGGCGATCCACGGAGCCGGCCAGCTCGACAAGGTCATCTGCATCGATCAGTCGCCGATCGGGCGCACGCCGCGCTCCAATCCGGCCACCTACACGGGCGTCTTCACCGCCATCCGGGATCTCTTCGCCATGCTTCCGGAGTCTCGCGAGCGCGGCTACAAACCGGGCCGCTTCAGCTTCAACGTCCAGGGCGGCCGCTGCGAGGCCTGCCAGGGAGAGGGTCAGCGCCGCATCGAGATGAACTTCCTTCCCGATGTCTACGTGCTGTGCGAGATCTGCAACGGCCGCCGCTACAATCAGGAGACGCTCAGCGTCAACTTCAACGGGTACTCCATAGCCGACATCCTCGAACTTCCCATCGAAGATGCCCTGCCGGTGCTCAGGGACATCCCCGCCGTCCATCAAAAACTGCAAACCTTGGTCCAGGTGGGCCTCGGCTACGTCCAACTGGGCCAATCCGCCACCACCCTTTCCGGCGGAGAGGCCCAACGGATGAAGCTCGCCCGCGAGCTCTCGAAGCGCCAAACCGGCCGCACGCTCTACCTGCTGGACGAGCCCACGACCGGCTTGCACTTCGACGATGTTCGCAAGTTGCTGGAGGTTCTGCACCGCCTCACCGAGCTGGGCAACACGGTCATCGTCATTGAGCACAATCTGGACATTATCCGCAACGCGGATTACGTGATCGACCTTGGACCGGAGGGTGGCGAGGGCGGCGGCCGCATCGTTGCGCAAGGCCCGCCGGAGGCAGTCGCCGCCGCGCCTGGCTCCCACACCGGTTGCTATCTGGCCCGCTTCTATGAGCATGACGACTCGCCTTTGCCCGTATCCGGAACCGGAGCGGACTGGACCACTCCACCCGACTTGAGCGCTCCCAAGCCGAAGACGGGCGCGATGAAGCAGAAGGTTCCCAAGGGCAGCGCCGCCACGAAGCCGGAGAGGAAAACCGGGATCCCCAGCGGGCGTTCTCGGCCGGACAGAGTGAAAACCGGGGCCCCGAAGCGGATGACCCAGAGATCTGCTCCTGCCCGGAAGCGCTCGGTCTCTCCGCCAGCCACCCAACCCGCGGCCAATTCAAAACCCGCCAAGACGCCGGCGCGCCGGCGGAAGTAATCTGGTCTTTGCCCTATGAGCCATCATCCCCTACCCGACGCCGCCGAGCCCAAGTCGCTCGATATCCAGCATGACACCGATCCGGAGCGGGACCACGGGCTGGCTCGGCGAATTCCACACATGGGGCACGCCGCGCTGTTCTTCACCCTGGCCTGGATGCTAGTGAGCGTCTCCGCCCTGGTGATCTTCAGCCTCGCCCACCTGAATCAGGACTCGCTCGCACAGCATCCGGGAACTGTGCTGCTGGCGCAGGCTCTGGCCTACGTCTTGATTCTCGCCGTCTCCTACTGGCTCTTCCCTCATCTGTGGGAGGTCAACTTTGCGCAGGGAATTCATTGGGGTCTGTCGGCTGCCCGCCGCAAGTGGTACTGGATCGTTGCGGGCGGCGTTCTGCTCAGCGCCGCTGCCCAATCGTGTCTTTACTTCCTCCCCCAGCCCAAGACCACCCCTTTTGATCAACTGCTCAGCACCCGAATGTCCGGATGGCTGCTAGCCAGCTTCGCTGTGACTCTGGCTCCGATTGCCGAAGAGATTGCCTTTCGTGGATTTCTGCTGCCGGCCCTGGCCACGGCCTATGACTGGCTTGCCCTGGAGCGATCCCCCGCAGGCCTGGAACGCTGGCAAAGGAGCACCCAGCACTCCACCTCCGCTCTGGCCTTCGCCGCCATCTTCTCCAGCGTCCCCTTTGCGCTCTTGCACGCCGACCAAATCTCCCACGCCTGGGGAATCCTGGGCGTGCTCTATGGCGTCAGCCTGGCGCTGAGCCTGGTGCGGATACGCATGCACTCGGTGGCCGGCTCCACGCTGTTGCACGCCACCTATAACTTGACCATCTTCGCCGTCACGCTGGTCTCCACAGGTGGATTCAAACATTTGAGCCGCTAAAGCAGTTTCAGTGTAGGTGTACCCAATGCCTCGACTTCTATGGGCGTTTTCCCCAATGAAAACGCCACCGTAAACCCTCTTCGGGACACCCATCGACACTGGAAATGCTATAGACCATCTTCCGCATGGCCGGGTCTGGCGGAATCGAGTTGCCTGGGCCTGGCCGCTTCCCGTACTACGATCTCTTGGAACAACGATGCATTTTGACATCCTCACCATCTTTCCGGAGTTCTTCGGCGCCCTGCCAGACCAAGGCATTTTGGGCCATGGGGTGGTCTCGCGAGCGCTGCGCAGCGGCCTCGCCAGCATCCAAATTCACGATCTTCGCTGCTTCACCCACGACCGTCATCGCAGCGTGGACGACCGGCCCTTTGGCGGAGGCGAGGGTATGGTGCTCAAGCCCCAGCCCATCTATGAGGCCCTCAGTTCCCTCAAGCTTCTCCCCAGGCCGCAGCGCCCTGCCGGGGCCGAATCGGTGATCCTGCTCTCTGCCCAGGGAAAACGCTTCAACCAGTCCACCGCCCGCCGTCTGGCCACACTGCATCGCGCAGTTTTGCTTTGTGGCCGCTATGAGGGTGTGGATGAACGCGTTGTGGATCTGCTCTGTGACGAGGAACTCTCCATCGGGGACTATGTCCTCTCCGGCGGCGAACTGGCCGCCGCAGTCCTGCTCGATGCCAGCGTCCGCCTTCTTCCCGGAGCCCTTGGCCACGCCGACTCCAGCCGTTACGAAAGCTTTGGAGAAGGTGAAGCCGACTTCGGCGAAGCACCGCTGGCAGCGGCTGCAAACGCCGCATTCTTCCCTGTTGGCTCGGAGCCGAGCCCGTCCGTACCCCGATCCACCCACGCCTCCAGCGGCATCCTCGACTATCCCCACTACACTCGTCCTGCGGAGTTTCTCGGCCTCAGTGTCCCGGAGGTTCTCTCCAGCGGCGACCATCTGGCCATCCGCCGCTGGCGCCGACAGGCCGCGCTGGCCAAGACTCTGGCGAACCGCCCTGACCTGCTGCAAACCGCCGATCTTTCGGAAGATGATCGCCAATACCTCGCCGGCCTGGGATACACCCCTGCGGCGTAAAGCCATCCGGACTCACCCCGTCTGCGCTCCCCCGCTGCTCGACGCCAGGGTCAAAAAGCAAGCCGGTTCGAGGCACCCAAGGACTCATCCAAGAGCTAACCCTGTCTCCGTAGGGATAAATTTCAGCGCCTTGACAATTTCGATCGCTTTCCCCAAGGATAACGCCACAGCAAGCCCACTTCGGAGAACCCATCGGCACGGGAGATGCTATAGACTGCAATGCAGAGGGACTTGTGATGTCAAAGCCTCGTCTTCTCGCCTCGTTTCCGCTCGCATCTATCTTGCTCGCTTCTGGATCCACCCAAACAGCCGCAGCACAGGCCCTGACCCCATCCGGTCCTCCTCCGCTGGCGGCCTCCGACGCGCCCACAGCTCTCTTCAACACATCCCGCAACCAACCGCTCTCCGCCGCAACCCTCGAATCCACCCCGCAGCGCTTCGATAACCTTGCGGCCGCGAACCACCTCTCCACAGCGGGCTCGCAGCAGGCAAGCGCGGGGCAGGGCCGGCCCCTTTGCTTCACCTTGCGCAGCTACAACTTTACCGAGCGCGATCTCAAGTCCCCGCACCCGCGCGCTTCCAGTGAGATCGACTGTACTCCGGCCACCAAGGGCCACTTCCGCACTGGCAAAACCACCACCATGTCCCCTTGGCAGGCTCAGCCCTCAACAACCTCGCAGCCGGCATCCGCAAGCAACCAAAGCTCTCATCACCGATAACGGGCCGCTTGAAGCGTAAAAGGTATCGGTAGGAGCCGCTCCGGGTCCACAGGGTCCCGTCGCGACCTTTTCCCTTGGAGCGATTTTCCCGGAACTGGGGCCGGCGATGGAATCTCCCTTGCCGGGACAACTTTCTCCTCGTCCAGGCTCTGCATCTCCACGAGGGAAAGATCCCTCTACTGCGGCAGTTGGAAGTCCACGCCGTTTTGCTGGTTCACTTTTTGGGTAGCTGCCAGATTCAGCTCCGAGATGGGAATCTGCTGGTGCTTCCCGTCTGCGACGTACAGCATGCTTCGCGTAAGAGCGTAGTTGTGTATCTTCTCCGGCGGACGGCCGTCCTTGAAGATCAGCGTGACGGCAGAGGAGTCATAGAGCGAGGGTACGGGAGAGATTGACGGCTCCATCCGGCTCGGCGCCAGGCCCTGTTCCCCTGACCCTAACATCTTTGTCGGCACGCTCAGATAGGGCACCGGAGGGTAGGAGTAATACTCTCCACCAACCACTTGGCCCGAACCATCGGGGCCTGCTCCGTTGGCGCCTGATCCGTAAGCATTGGGGCCGTAGGGGCCGGGGCCGTAGGGGCTCGGGGCATAGTAGTTGTCGGATCCGTCGTCAGGTCCGTAGGGCACTTCAGGCCCGTAGGATGCCGTTCCATCACTCCCGTCGGCAGAAGAATCACTCGACGAGCCGTCATCGTTCGACGAGTCGCCGTCATCGAACCCCGGGTCGTTGGTGTCCACCCACCCGGAGGCCAGCGGCCACCCGAGGCCTAGCCCACCGTAACCATAGCCTCCCAGGTACCCATAGCCATACCCATCCCGATCGTAGTAGGGCACTCCATACCTGTCCCGCCGCCACCTCTGGTTGTAGACCCCCGAACCAGGACGATGGTCGTTGTAGGAAGAGGGCCAGGCACTGCCTGTCCGCCGTCCCGCCAATTGCGAAGTTGCCCCATGCCCGGCAACGCCATTCACTCGGGGAGAGAACGCGCTCCGTCCGGCAAAGGCTGCATGGAAGCTCCCACCGCCTCCGTGGCCTCCGCCCGCCTGTCCGCCGGAGATTCCACCCGCCCGCTGTGCCAACACCGGGAGAGCGGATACCGCAACCGCCAGCGCGACGAGAGCGAGTTGCTTCATGTAGGGATGGACGCTTCCCTCAGGCAAAGAGTTTCCCTACGAGCTCAAGATCTTACGCGGATCCGCAGTTAACCGCTTTTGCTCAGAACGCGAGCCGAGAGCGTAACATCCAGGGAACCCTGCCTTTCACCCGCCCTGTTGCATCGAGAGTCCGCGGCCCCGGAGAGGGCCATCCAGGCTGAACATAAGGCTACGATCGCCGGCGAGCTTTCCGCGGAAAGTGCTTCTGGATCCGGAGCGCCTCGTGTAGACTTGAGGTTGGCACTCTACGTAAGGAATCCATCATGTCTATCCATCCCATTATGCAAAAGCTGGCCACCAAGCTCCAGCGCACCGACATTCCCGACTTTGCTCCTGGCGACACCGTCCGTGTGCAGGTGAAGATCAAAGAGGGCGACAAAGAGCGCCTCCAGGCCTTTGAAGGCATGGTCATCGCCTGCAAGAAGGGTCCACAGGGATCTTTCACTGTCCGTAAAATGAGCTTTGGACAGGGAGTTGAGCGCATCTTTCCCTACAACTCCAAGGTAGTCGACAAGGTTGAAAAGATTCGCTCTTACCGAGTTCGCCGGTCGAAGCTCTTCTACCTCCGCGGGCTGCGCGGCAAGGCTGCCCGGCTTCGCGAGGTCGAGCGTGGCGCTTAAATTAACTTGCTCAGACGCTTCAGAGCCGGCACAAAAATTGATTTCAAAATAACAGCGGCGACTCTCAGGGTCGCCGCTGTTCGCTTCTCCTCCCCCCAACTCCAATCACTCTCTAGAGGACGAGACGGTGGTTAGCGCGCCGCTTTGCGCCGCCGAGGGCTTCGCCATCGTCACATTTCCATTTGGAATCGGTACACAGGGTTGCGCAACCTCTTTCTGTCCGGGGAGCGCCTGCGCGGCAGGTTTACGCATCTCCCCCGTGGGGCACGGTTGGAGCAGCATCACTGGCCGCAGATCCGCAGGGACCGGAGGCGGTTTAACGAACGCCCCCTTCAGGGGAGCATTTTCCCGGCTTCCCGGCCACGTATACGGCGACTTTAACGTTGTTCCATATCCCACCACTGGAAACGAGGATGGAAGGTTGAAGTTTCTGTCCACCATGACATAAGCCGGCGTTGCCTTCTCTTTCTTTCCCAGCAACCACTGGTCGGAAGCGAGCTGCAAAACATGTCCGCTTGTGGTCACGGTGAGGGTATTCCGGTTGAAGGCTCCCTTCTCTTGCTTGCCCCCTGTAAAAGGCGCTTTGGAGACAACCAGTGTTCCGATCCCCGGCGCGTACAGGTACAGATACTTGAAGTCGGCGATCTGGTAGTTCATCTCCGCCTTGCCGATCATGCCATCGACGGTCAACGTTCCCCGGCTGATGGTCATCGGCGTGGTCTTGGGCGGACGCACCTTGCGCGCGTGAATCTTCTTGCCATGCTCGTCGTAACCGAGCTCGGTTGCCGTCTGAAATACCGGCTTACCCTGGGCGTCAAACAGCGGATGCCCGTGCTTGTCCCGCTGCTGCTTCACCGGAGGCAGAAACATGGGCTTTCCATCTGGATCCAGCCGCTGGCGGCCCTCTTCATCCAGAATCGGCTTGGGAGGCAAGACGATGATCGTATTTGGGCCGGTATATGCCTTGCTTCTGGCCTCGGCCGCCTTCCGGGCAATCTTCTCCTGCTTGGCCTTGGCCTTCTCTGCCCGCTTCGCCTCTCCAGCCTCGGACTTCTTGGCCTCCGCATTCGGCTGGGCCGGCTGAACTGCGGCCGCCTGCGGGGCGGAACTGGTGGCAGGAGATCCAGTCTGCGCCCGTCCCCGAACCACCAGACACAAAAGAACTCCGATGAGCAGCAACCTCCCAACTGCTTCCACTCGCATAGGTCCAAATCTCCCGGGAAGACTCCCTGGTTCAACTACTGGTTGCTGCCGAGACTGCGGCCTTGCCGTCAGCATAGGGCAAATCCCGAGTCCTTCACTAGTACCTTCGGACGTACCCCACAGGCCGGATCATTCACACTCCATCCCCTCGCTCTCCGTGCGAATTTAAACCCGAATGGCGCTGGCAAAGAGACCTCTACCCGAGCATGCAGGTTTTGGTCAGGCCGACATAGGCCTCTTTTCCGCGAAGTCGGATCCACACAGCGTCCGCGCGGCCCAGAGATGTGCGAGCGCCAATCCGATCCCAAAAGACCTGCTTCCACGACATGATCTACACTCGAGAGGTGCGAGCTCAGAGACTCGAGCCGGGCATCCCCTCCGGATCGGCAATCCCCTCCAAAGTTGTAGGGCTTCGCCTCCCTCAGATCGGCGGCGTGAGCAAGGCGTCCGCCATGCCGACCAGGTTGCGCAAGCAGGTCTGCTCGGACGCACCGGAGCAGACCCTCCGCCGGCACGGTTTCCTCACCATCGCAGGGGTTGACGAAGTAGGCCGAGGCGCTCTGTTCGGCCCTGTGGTGGGCGCAGCGGTCATCCTTCCGCCCAACCCAACGCTCCTCAGCCGCCTGGGTCTTACAGACTCCAAGCAGCTCACCCGCCGGCAGCGGGAGGCGCTCGACGGCAAGATCCGCGAGGTCGCCGTAGATCTCGCCATTGCCGAAGTCGACGCCGAAACCATCGACCGGCTCAATATCTACCAGGCATCTCGCCTCGCGATGCTGCGGGCTGTACGGCAACTTGCCGTTGCTCCCGACCACCTGCTCATCGACGCTCTGCATCTCGATCTATCCCAGCTCTCGCACCCCTGTGCG
>JAJYZE010000367.1 GCA_021800195.1 Acidobacteriota bacterium | reverse complement strand
TCGGCAGGTCAGATCCCGGCTTCTTGCATGCAATTGAGCAGCTTACCCAAAACGCAAGGCAAGCACCTGCGGATGCAGGCCCGGGAAGGGCCGACGAGACCGTCGCTCTCTGGCTCTGCGTCACGGTGCCTTTGAGCATCAAGCTTGGATGGGGCGTTGCGGCCCTGATAGGTGCGGAGAAGTTGCTGCCGCGGCCTTCAACAGATCGCCCTTCCATGAAGAGCGAGATAGAGGGAGGAATCTACTGCAAGGCGAGGAATTCGCCGGCGCACAAGGGACACGCCAAGATGGCGGCTAGGCGCCACCTAAGAAGTTAAAACTGGATCAACCCTTCCCTGCTAAAGCGTTCCTATGAGCCACACTGGCCAGCTTTGCCTCCGCCACGCGGATGACGGCGTTGGCTTTGTCGTACTTCTCCGGGTCATCCCCAGCCTGCTCCCACAGTTCGGCTCCGTGGCGCAACTCCGCCTGGGCCTGTTCGGGATCGATCTCGTTCAACGGCACGGCGACTTCCGCCAGGATCGTGACCCGCTCGGGCAGAACTTCCGCACACCCCCAGGCCACGAAGAAGATCTGCTCACCCGCTGATCCGCCATGCAGACGGACCTCGCCAGAACCCAGCTCGGCCAACAGCGGAGCGGCGCCGTAAAGCGTCTCCAAGTAGCCGGACATCGAGGGTAGCTCAACCGCCTCCGCGGACGCATCCAGCAGCACGCGATCCGGCGTCACCAGACGGACGGCAAGCAGCCCCGCATTTGTTCCAACCTCAGCCATGTTTTGTCTGCCCTCTACGATCTGCCATCCAACGCCCGGAGTTTGCTGAAAACACGGCATCGGACGGGAAGCTCTTCGATTCCATCGCGTTTCTCGGGTTACCGTTGCATGATGTGCTGCGCCTCGCCCCTGCTGTGAACGCACCCTCAGGTCAAGGCTACGCCAGAGCCTTCAACTTTTCCGCTGCCTTCAGGACATCCTCAATGCCGCCCTTAAGATAGAAAGCCTGCTCCGGAATCTCATCGTGCTTGCCTTCGATGATCTCCTTGAAGCTGCGCACGGTATCCTCCACCTTGACATAAGCTCCCGGAATGCCCGTGAAAACCTCAGCCACGTGGAAGGGTTGGGATAGGAAGCGCTGCACCTTGCGGGCGCGCGAGACCGTCAGCTTATCCTCTTCGGAGAGTTCATCGATACCCAGGATTGCGATAATGTCCTGCAGGTCCTTGTAGCGCTGCAAAATCTTCTTGACGCCTTGGGCGACATCATAGTGATCTTGGCCGACAACGCGCGGAGAGAGAATGCGCGAAGTGGACGCCAGAGGATCGACCGCAGGGTAAATGCCCAGCTCGGAGAGCGGACGGGACAACACCGTGGTTGCGTCCAAATGGGCAAAGGTGGTTGCCGGGGCGGGATCGGTGAGGTCGTCAGCCGGAACGTAAACGGCCTGCACGGAAGTGACCGAGCCCTTCTTGGTAGAGGTAATCCTCTCCTGCAACTCGCCCATCTCGGTGGCGAGATTCGGCTGGTAACCCACGGCTGAGGGCATGCGGCCGAGCAGCGTAGAGACCTCCGAGCCAGCCTGGGTAAAGCGGAAGATGTTATCGATGAACAGGAGCGTGTCGGCTCCCTCCACGTCACGGAAGTACTCGGCCACCGTCAGACCGGTGAGCGCCACGCGCAGACGAGCTCCGGGCGGTTCCGTCATCTGCCCATAGATCAGAGCGGCCTTGCTCTTGGAGAAATCTTTGAGATCGATGACACCTGACTCCTGAAACTCATGCCACAGGTCGTTGCCCTCGCGAGTGCGTTCCCCGACGCCGGCAAAGACGGAGAAACCGCCGTGCTTCATGGCGACGTTGTTGATCAACTCCTGGATGATGACGGTCTTGCCCACGCCGGCGCCGCCGAAAAGGCCGATCTTTCCACCCTTGAGGAAGGGCTGGATGAGGTCGATCACCTTGACGCCGGTCTCAAACATCTCCTCAGAGGTTGACTGTTCTTCAAATGTCGGGGCCTGACGATGAATGGGCATATGCACCTTGGCGTTCACCGGCCCCAACTCATCCACGGGCTCACCCAAGACGTTCAGCACCCGGCCCAGGGTCTCGCGGCCCACAGGCACTGTGATGCCGGCTCCAGTATCGATCGCCTTCATGCCCCGCACTAGACCCTCGGTGGCGACCATGGCGATGCAGCGTACCCGGCCTTCGCCCAGGTGCTGCTGCACCTCAACCACCACGTCTAAGGGCGCCGGCACATGGAAGCCTTCGCTGACGATGCGCACCGCCTGGAAGATGGGAGGCATATGCGCCTCATCGAATTGAACGTCAACGGCTGGGCCGCTGATGCTGATCACTTTTCCGATGTTCTGTATCTCTGCCATAGGTCTCTTTCGTAAGATCGCGTCTTGTTCGTAGGATCGGGTCTTGGTTCAAAGCGCTGCCGCGCCGCTGACAATCTCAATAATCTCTTTGGTAATGGCCGCCTGCCGCGCGCGGTTCATGGTGAGCGAGAGCTGATCGATCAACTCTTCCGCATTCTTGGTGGCGGCATCGGTGGCCGTCATGCGCGCCGCGTGTTCCGCTGCAATGGACTCCAGCACAGCGTGGAAGATCTGGGTGGTAACGTAGCGCGGCATCAAAAAGCGGAAGATGCGGTCCGGCGCTTGATCGAAGATGTAGTCAACGTTTGCTGTGCCGAACAGCTTGGCCTCCCGCTCATAGACCGACTCCTCAGGGAGCGTGATGGACACACCTGACTTCCTGGCTGCCCTACCGGCAGCCTCCTTCTGCTCCTCGGTCATCTCCTCCATCACCGTCATCTCGTGAGAGCCGAGCTTGCGGATGGGGAGAAGTTTTTCCACCACAACCCGCTGTGAGATGACCGACTTGAACTCGTTGTAGACGATGTAGACGGAGTCAATCTCTGCGCTCCCGTAACGCGCAATGATGGAGTCCGTCATGGCCGCAATCTCGGAGATATTGGCCTTCACCAGCAGCGTTGGGTGCTCGGCGGCTATTTCAACGGGCGCAGCGCGGTGCCGGATCTCTTCAATATGCC
>JAJYZE010000040.1 GCA_021800195.1 Acidobacteriota bacterium | reverse complement strand
AGTAAATTGTGAGCTTGCAAATTGGATCGAATCGTTGCTGCTGTCCATGGCCATAACCCCTCGTCTCTCCTGCTCCGATCGCTCTTTGTTGGCATCGGTGAGATCGTTAGAGGCACGGCAACAACCAAACTTTAGTGTGCTTTTCTTAGAGAGTTCTAGGCTTTTTATCGACTGCGATCGGCAGGCATGGATGTTGCCAACGATATGCATTCAAAGCTCGCGGAACCGCTCTTCTCGTCCGCGGGAAAAGAGAAAGATGAGTCTCTCCTGTTCGTTGCCGGGCGCGCTCCTGAAGATGAAAGGCCTGTAGCTCTCCGGTGACAGGAGTCTGCCCTGTCCAAGCGCTACCGAGCCGCCTCCTCCGGAATCTCCAGCAAGGAGTCTCCAGCAAGGAAGCTTGCCCTCGGCCTGGGACGGAGAACAGCGTCTGCGGCAAGGATCCGCAGCGTGCAGCCTGCGCCGCGATCCGCCGCTTCGCAGCCTTGCGAAGCGACACAAAAACCTCAATGACCGTCCTTGAAGTGGTCTCTGCAAGACGCCACGCGGGGGCCATGCAGGATCCAAAACAGAGTGGTTAGAAGGGTCATCAGGATTTGCGGGTGCGGCGCAGGCGAATCTCCTCCGCGCCGATGACAGGCAGATCCTCAGCGAGAATGGAAGCCCGTTCCAGCACGTGAGCCAGTTCGCGCACGTTGCCCGGCCAGTCATGCAGACAAAGCTTTTCTAGCGCTGCCGCAGAGAGCGTCTTGCGCGGCGAGTTCCTGCCCAGCAGAGCGAGAAAGTGCTCGCTCAGTTCAGGAATATCCACCATGCGGTCTCGCAAAGCAGGAACATCAATGGGGAAAACGGCCAGACGATGATAGAGATCGAGCCGGAAGCTACCCTCCTCGGCCAGTTTCTCCAGGGGCCTGTGGGTGGAGGCGATCACTCTTACGTCAACATTGACCAAGTCGTTTTCACCCACACGCTGCAGCTCGCCGCTCTCCAGAAAGCGCAACATCTTGGCCTGAAGGCCAAGCGGCATCTCCCCGATCTCATCCAGGAGGAGTGTGCCGCCATGGGCGGCCTCGATACGTCCCGTTCGAGACTGAACGGCGCCGGTGAAGGCTCCGCGAGCGTGACCAAAGAGCTCCGCCTCCAGCAATGCTTCCGGGATGGCAGCACAGTTCAATACGACGAAGGGCTTGCTGAAGCGATTGCTCAAAGCATGCACGGCGCGAGCTACCACCTCCTTGCCTGTCCCGGTCTCTCCCTCTATCAAGACCGTGGCCGAGCGGGGCGCCACCAGCCGAATGGTGCGCGCCAGCTCTAGCATCTCGGGAGATCTGCCCACGAGGCCGGGGATGGGCGCTACCGCGCCAGGCGCCAAAGGAGGGAGAGTCAGCACACGAGACGGACCAGCTCCCGAGGCACTCTGCCACGAAGTGGGCCTGCCGGGGCTCGGCTCCGTCGCATCCGTGGCTGCCGATTCCACCTCTCGGGAGCGCGGCCTTCTCACCAGCGCCGGCGCCTGGAAGGGCTTCACGGGATCCTCTGCGCGTGAGGCTCGCCACCTCGCAGCCGCCACCTCCGCGACCCAGCCAGACGCATCCGAAGACGGGCTTCCCTCACGGAGAAGCGATCCTTGCGCCTCCCGCAACGCATGCAGAAGCTCGTGACGGCGGGGGCCCTTGACATCGCCCTCCAGCATCTCTCCGTCTATCCGGAGCACCTCCATCGCCGGATACAACGCACCAATCTGTTCGGCCAGCTCCACCACCTCAAGATCGGGCAGCCAATGATCCAGTAGCAGCGATCCGCAGGGCTGGCGATCCAGCAACTCCATGGCCTCCGCGCCTCCACGAGCCTCGCGTACCACCCAGCGCAACCCGCTCAAGCTGGCGTGCAGCTGCCGGCGTAAAGAGGCGTCCGCACTTACTAAAACTATCGACTTGTCCAGATCCATGTTTCCTGAAGTCATTCGTACCCTTTCCCGCCTGCTGTCACTGGCTCGCTGCCCGTGTTGCGCTGTCCCTTGCAGCGCTGTGTTGAAACCCTTGGTGATTCTCCTCCTGAGCAAGCCGCGAGCGGATACGTTCCACCACGGTGAAGATGCGCCGCGTCTGCTGCAAGGCATCCTCGATGACCTCTTCAAAACGGTCGCCTCTCTCAGCAATCCGGCTGATCTCCAACCGGCATTGCAGGGCCGTCAAGGGCTGGCAGAGATCATGCAGCTCGGCGCGGAGCGGATTCATCTCCATCTCGGTTTCGCCGCTCGGCGCCGGCAGACCCCTATCCATGATGCTCCGCTCCAGCCTCTCTCTGATCGGCAGTTCCGGACTCCAGCCCCGCAGTTTCAGAACGTTCAACGCCGCTTGGGCCCGGTACCGAGGGAGGCTCCCCTGCCGGCTCGTGGACAGAGCTCTCAGCCCGGGGCAACCGGTGCAGATCCCGCAGTCTGTAGCCCAGACCCCGCACCGTCTCAATAGGAGAGCTCCACAGTCCCCCTTCCTGATGCGCGGCACTGAGCTTCTTGCGCAGATAGGTAATATAGACATCCACAACATTGGCGCCAGCCTCCGGGGAGTTGTGCCAGACGTGCTGCAACAGTTCAGCGCGAGTGCAGCAGGCCCCGCGGCGCAGCATGAGAAACTCCAGTAACGCGAACTCTTTGGTGGTCAGTTCCAAAGCAACCTCCTGGTAAGAGACGGTCCGCTCCATGCGGTTGAGAAGAATCCCCGCGCAGCGCAGCATCGGATCCGCATGACGCTCGCGGCGGCGCAGCAAGGCGCGGCAACGGGCCGTGAGTTCGTGAAAGCTGAATGGCTTGACCAGGTAATCGTCCGCCCCTAAATCCAGACAGCGGATGCGCTGCTGAAGATCCGCGCGACCGGAGAGGACCAGAATCAAAGAGCCTGGCCAGTCTCGGCGCAGCACCTCCAGAACCTCGCCGCCATCTCGGCGCGGTAACCCCAAATCCAGAACCACCAGATCCGGAGGAAGCTCGGCGGCCAACTCGAGCGCTGTCTCCCCGTCGCCGCAACGGTCCGCATCATAGCCCTCCAGCATGAGCCCTTTCTGCACAAAGACCGCCAGCGCGGGGTCGTCTTCCACTACCAGAACACGCATGAATTTCGTCCTCAAAACGCATTAATCTCGAGACCCATCTCGCGAGGGCCGCTTCGGCTCAGGCCCCCCACAGGTGGCTCCCACATCACCTATCTTCACCTTCCACCCTCTTGGGAGTGCGCAGCAACAGATAGCTACAGAAATCTAATGATCGCTATCCTGAAACGGGACTTGTCCATAAGTTCCATTTTGGTCCTTCGATATCTCTCACTCTTCCATGAGCAAGGAATCACCCACTCTTCCGGGCCATTCCTCCCCTCAAGGGAACCGCCAGATCGTTTGGCCTACAGACCCCGAACTGCATCCTTCCCATCGCCAAGAGCCTTCTCGGCCGGGTGCGCGACGGGCGCAATCAGGGCGCACACTGACCCCAGCCTCGGGTGTCACTCCGGCGTTAGACCATCGACGCACGAAGGCGGATTCTGGAGCATGTGGAGTCTTGCGGCGAAGAAGGTCAGCGGACTTGCCCCCATTTTGAGTCGGAGGGATCCGACTCAAAATCGTCCGAATGGAGGTAGGAGGCATGGTTTCGTCCCTCAGATAGTTCATCCGATTGGATCGAACCGAGATCCCCGCCTCGCTCCGCAAGCTCATCGGCAAGAACTGTCATCCAAAACGCTTGCTCGCCGCGCCTGGCTGTCGGCCACCGGTCGAGTTGGAAGCATCACTGCAAGCTAAGGATGCGGAGGCCGGACGGCGCAAGTTCTTCGTCCCAACCACCTTAACCGCTCCAAGACGGCGGCGTCAGCTCATGGAGAGGAAGATGCGAGGACTGGGAGGAATCGAGCCGACGGCAAGACGGATCGTCCAACCAATCGCGTACCTTGCTTCCGAGCCATAAATACCGGTCATCTCGTCCCTCCGCTTGCGCAACTTTCCTCCAACCTTCATGCAGAGAAGTCCTCTGGTCAATCAGTTTTTCCAGCAGGACCGATCAGAGATCTCCTCTCGGCAGATTGGGTCACCCATTCAGACACAGCATGACCTCAGCCGGCAGGCGCTTTCATCGAAACTCACCGCTCTCGATTCGACACCGCGTCGACATCGAGAGCAGCACGCCACGCTGCCGAGATTCCGCCACAGCAGCGATAAAGTTGGAGACGACCTCCTGCAGCTCGGGCGTATCGCAGACAAACTCCAAACCACTGGACTCCGATCCGCTGTACACAACTCGCGCCTCGAGATCCAGCGACCGGCCGGCATGACACACCACAATTCTCCCGCGAGAGTTTCGCTCCACGACGCGCGGAAACAGCGCCCTCATCCCGGTTGCGCTGATGTCCGAACACCTGCCCGAGAGCATGCCCTCCGCCTGAAAAAAGGCAACTGGAAGATCAACCATGAATCTCGGATAACGATGCGCGAATGACATCATAGGCTGCGGACCTCGCCAACAGCCCCATCATATCCTCGGGGTCCAAGCAATTCATCACATCTTGATCATCTTCTGTGACACGATGGTCGACACTGTGCCACTCCCAGACAGTCTTTTGGTAATCAGTCTTGAATCAAACCAATCAAGCTGAGAGCGTGCTCCATGCAGCGCAGTTCATCTTGCCAGAGTTATGCTGGTGAGTATGCCGCTCAGGAGAGCAAGGACCAGATCCTGCGAGTCCAGAGATCCTGAAACTGTCCCTGCGACGCCGTTGCGGCCTGCAGAGTCAGGTTGCGGCTGAAGCGCCGATATCATCGCCAGGAGACAAGTCCCATGCCCCGAGTCAGCCGTCTGAATCGTTCGGAGGTGTCGCCAGAGCTCCGCTGCATCTATGACCGGTATCTGCAACAACGCGGCAATGTCCCTTATTTCTTTCGCACCATGGCTCATCGCCCGCAGATCTTCCAAACCATGATTGCGCATATGGAGGCGGTGCTCTCCACAGGTACTCTTCCCACTCGTCTCAAGGAGCTGGTGGTGGTCCGGACCTCGCAGCTCAACTGCACGGAGTATTGCCTGACTAGCCATACCGCCATCAGCCTCCGGCTGGGCTGGACTCCCGAACATCTCGCTGCCCTGCATGACTGGAAGACCAGTGCCCTCTTCACAGAAGCTGAGAAAACGGCCATTCACCTGGCCGAGGCAATGACGCTGCACTCCCATCAGTTCAGCGATGAGGAGATGACCCGGCTGCGCAGCTTCTACTCCGAGGGCGAGGTCGTGGAGCTCATGGCCGCCATCGGCTTGTTCAACTACTTCAACCGCTTCAACAATCTGCTCCGCATGGAACCCACGCAGCCGGCAAGCGCTGAGGAGATGGCCCAAGCGGGCTTCGATGCCGTCCCCGCCTGAGCGCATTGCCTCAACACCATTGTCAAGGCACGCAGTCCTCCGCGGCCAATCCTGGACTGGCGGATGAACCGACGCCGCGGAACTCGCAACTTGCCTGCCGCGCTCGGTCCTTCGCGCAAGAACCTACCGATAGAGCAGAACAGCGATGCTGTAGATGGAGAAGCCGTAAGAGGGTCCCGCCGGGCAGGCCCCCACCTCAGCCTGACCATACCTTCCCGAGACCAGCCGCTGGCGCAGTGGGCTGGGCAGGCGGTCCAGCTTCACCGCCGTAAAGCGCATGACGAACATCGGTCGGCGTGGTCCTGCGTATCCGCTCTCCATCCGGCAGGTCTGCCGCGCCTCCTTGGTGCCTGTCCGCACCTGGATGGACACGATCGACTGCAACAGGCGCCCCACCTGTTCCTCCTGCTGGACCAGGGAAAGGTCGCTCACGGTACGATCAAAATCCTCTACAGCGAATAGTTCCCCACCTTCGCCCTGCACCACTCGGATGGCCACGGAATCCACAGCCGGATCCAGCATGTTTCTCAAATGCTCGGGGGAGTGCAGCCACGCTTGCTGAATCAATACCGCAGTGGGAGCTTCGGCGACATTCTCGGCGATCTCGCTGAAGCGAAGCCCCGCCGCCGCGCCGCGCGCTTTCAGATTCAGTTCACCAGGGAACTGGTGCGAGATAGCCCCTCGCTCGGCCATCCGCCAAGCGTGTTGGCTGGCTGCCTGATAAAGCCCCGGGCTCCAACGCAACGGCCGCAGGCCATATCGTGCTCGCTCCGAATTCGCTGCCGAAAAGAGGTATTGTTCTGCCACCGAGAGGTTTTGCTGGATGGACCGCGGCGTGCCTGACGCTACAGGACAGCAGAGACAAAGGGCGATGGCGACAGCTCGAACTCTCATAACGACAAGGATCCGTCAGGGTTGAAAAGGTTACTCCACCAAAGAAATTTATACCTCCAGCCAGGGAACAAGACCCTATGGAGGCTGATCCAGCGCGGGCCTGGAGGTCAGCACCGCAGCCTGAAGGAGAGCTTAAGCCAGAGAAATCGGCAGGCGCTCCCGGTAACGAATCAAAAGATAAAGAAGCTTGCGAGCGCCCCAATACCTTGGCACGTAGCGGGTGGGATGAGAGATCGATCGAAACAACCAGCCTAGATAACTTCGATCTGCCCAGTGAGGGATTCGGACCTGATCTCCGCTCAAGAAGGCGATTGCTGCCCCAATACAATGAATTGCGGGCAGATAGCTCAAGTTTTTCTTTAGATAAAGTCCTGTCCGCTCCTGTGTTCCACCGCCCAGTGTCAGAATCACATGGCGAGGACGCAGCCTCTCGATACGTTGAAGAAGCTCCACATCCTCCATCGCTTCGCCGGAATAGATCGGAGCCACGTAGACGTATTGCTCCGGAACATGAATGCCCTGGCGGCGCAGCCACGCCAGGTTTCGCTTGGCACTTTGCTGCCCCGCCATGATCCAAAACGTCCCACCCGAAAGACGCAGCTCGGGTTGCTTGAGCAACTCGCGCAGATACTCCAGTCCGGATAACCGGCGGATGGAATCACGCTGCAGCCAGTTCCATATCATCACCATGTAAGCAGAATCGGCCAACGCCAGGTCAGAGCGCAGCAGCGCCTCTCGGTATTGGGGTTTGGTCTCCAGGTCCTTGAGGGCTGGAGCAGCCGGAACCACCAAGAGTCCGCCCCCGCGCATCCTTTCCACCGCCTCGGGCGCCGTCCCCACAAAGAACCGGATGCCGAGGATCGTCCGCTCCTCGGGCATCTTCGGCTGGATGGTTCCTGACGTCATCTGATTTCCCTGCAATCCTCTGCCCGAGCCGGCGATCACCTCCCGCTGGCTCCTCGGGCGATCTCCCGTTCGATCCAATGGAAGGTACGCTGCATACCATCGCGTAGCCGGATGGATGGTTCCCAGCCGAGCTTTTGCCGAATCATCGTGTTGTCGCTGTTCCGTCCGTTCACTCCCTTGGGCGCCTTCAGATCATAAGTCCGCTTCAACTTGATGCCTGCGATCTCCTCGACGATGTCCACCAGTTGATTGATGGTCACCAGCTCGCTAGAACCCAAGTTGATCGGCTCGCGGATATCGCTGTTCATGATCATCTCGGTGCCCTTCAAGCAATCGTCGATGTACATGAAACTGCGCGTCTGCCGGCCATCGCCCCAGATGTTGATCTCATGAATCCCCGAGTTCCTGGCCTCAATCACCTTCCTGCAGATAGCTGCGGGAGCCTTCTCCCGGCCACCAGCCCAGGTTCCATACGGTCCGTAGACGTTGTGATACCGAGCCACCCGGCAGACCAATCCGAAGTCCTCTTCAAAGTGCCGGCACATGCGCTCAGAGAAGAGCTTCTCCCAGCCGTACCCATCCTCCGGCAACGCCGGGTAGGCGTCTGACTCCTTCAGCCCGACTGCGTCCTCCCGGGTCTGTTTTTCTCCGTTGTAGACGCAGGCCGAAGAGGAGTAAAAGAACCGCTTGACATCCTTGGCTTGCGCGGCCATCAGCATATGAGTGGTCGTCAGCACGCTCAGCATGCAAAGGGCTTTGTTGTTCTCGATAAAGCCCATGCCGCCCATGTCGGCAGCCAGTTGGAAGACCAGATCCACTCCGTCAGCGGCGCGTAGACAGTTCTGTTTGTCCTTGAGATCCAGGCAGAGGTTCTCTACCCCATCGCTGATCTGATACCAGTCGGCGAGCGGCTTCACATCTACAGCTCGAACCACCTGGATTCCACTGGCCGTCAAGCTCTTGACGAGATGCCCACCTATAAATCCACCCGCGCCGCACACCAAAGCGGTCTGCGCTCTCTCACTCATCCAACGAACTCCAATCCGAGATGAATCCCAACCCTGCCGGTTCAACCTGGATTGCCGCCGCCCTCGCGAGCACTCCATTCCGGCCTGCTGCATATCCCAAATCAGGGGTGGGAGGATCTCTTCGTCAAGTGTATGTGCCGGCAGGGTGATGTCAAGAATCAGCCCAGGCTCAATCCGGAATCCTGGCCAAGTCTCAAACGCCCTGGTCCGCCGTCTGCGCGGCATCCATCTCAACTGCCTTTGCTTGGCGCTGCTAGTGTGGCGCTATCATCGGACTAGAGCTATGGCAAGCCCCTTCGCCCAACTGGATCTACGCTTCCCATCTCTCTTCTTCGCCTGTCGCGCGGCGATCCGGCGGCTGTTGGAACTCGCTCGGCGTCAACCGCTGGCCTTTACCGGCTGTCTGATTCTCTTGCTCTTCCTGTTCTGTGCCCTGTTTGCACCGTGGCTGGCCCCGGATGACCCTACCCGTCTGAATCTTGCCGCACGTCTTCTGCCTCCTTCGCCGGCGCACTGGTTCGGCACCGATGAACTGGGCCGGGATGTGTTTTCCCGCATTCTTTACGGAGCCCGAATCTCCTTGCTGGTCGCGGTAGCCGTTGTAGGCATCTCCCTGGCGTTGGGCTCGGCGCTGGGCATGCTGGCGGGCTTTTATGGTGGTTTTATGGACACGCTGGTGAATATCTACCTTACCAACGCATTTCTGGCCCTCCCCGGCATCCTGCTGGCCATCGCCATGGTGGCCTTTCTGGGCTCCTCCCTGGTGAATCTGATCCTGGCGCTGGCGCTGGCAAGCTGGGTGAACTACGCGCGCCTGGTGCGCGCCCAGGTCCTCAGCGTAAAGCAGCGCGAGTATGTGCAGGCGGCGCGTTCCATGGGGGCCGGCGACCTCCATTTGATGCTATGGCATATCCTCCCGAACATCCTTCAGCCAGTTCTGGTACAAGCCGCTGTAGGCATGGCTGCCGCTGTGCTATCGGAGGCTACACTCAGCTTCCTGGGGCTGGGAGTTCAGCCGCCAGCCCCCACCTGGGGAGCGATGCTCAATGACGCTCGCTCACACATCTTCGAGTCCCCCTATCTGATGTTCTTTCCGGCCATCGCCCTGGCTCTTTGCGTCTTCTCCTTCAATCTGATCGGAGACGGCCTACGTGACTCACTGGACCCACGCAGCCGGCTTGGTGAGGGTGCTTAAGAGAGCGGGGTACATGGCGGCCGGAGATCCTCGATGCGAAACCCTACATTGATTGGCGTCGTCTCTGACACGCACGGCCTGCTCCGGCCGGAGCTTCTCCCTGCCCTGGCCGGTGTCTCTCATATCCTCCACGCCGGCGACGTCGGCGACCCCGAGATCCTGACCGAACTCGCCCGCATTGCGCCGGTGACCGCCATTTGCGGCAACATCGACGGCGATACGCGCGCCTGGGGAAGATGGTCCGGTCTCGCCGCCACCGAGATGATTGAGCTGGCAGGCTGCCTGATCTACATGGTCCATTCGCTCCAGGACCTGGATTTGCATCCAAAGGCCGCCGGAATCGGGGTGGTCATCAGCGGCCACTCACACCAGGCCTCTGTCGAACGCCGCCAGGGGGTCCTCTATCTGAATCCCGGCAGCGCAGGCCCGCGCCGGTTCCACCTGGGCATCACCTGCGCCCGGCTGCGCATCCAGAGAGCCCAGCCCGAGGCCGAGATACTGACGCTGATCCAGAAAGAGAGGTCTTAAAAAGCCTGTTGGAGCATCTGGCGGGCTCCGGCTGCGATGAGCGCCTCAGCGGCCGCTTCGCCGAGCTCTACCGCGGAGACTCCCAGCGGCGCCTCTTTGACCACATGGGCCATCTCTTCTCCATCCCGCGCCACCACCATGGAGTGGAGGCGCCACACCTCCTCCAGCCGATGGCAGTAAGCTCCCAGGGGAAGCTGACAGCCTCCGCCCAGCGCGTTAAGCACTACTCGCTCCGCCGCGGTGGCAAACTCCGCATCCGGATCGTTGAGCGCCCTCACGGCAGCATGGATGAAGCGATCGCGGTTTGGATCCTCGCTATCCAGCGGGTGCGCCGAACTGCGCGTCTCCAATCCCAGAGCTCCCTGCCCGGGAGCGGGCGTCAGTTCATCCACGGGGAATCTATAATGTACGTGCTCGGTGCGTCCCAGCCGGTCCAGCCCGGCCGAGGCCAGCACCAGCGCATCCGCCTGACCCTCCGACCACTTGCGCAGCCGGGTGTCAATGTTGCCGCGCATCTCCACAAAGCGCAGGTCCGGCCGCAACGCAAGCAACATGGCCTGCCGCCGCGGGCTGGTGGTGGCGATGCTGGCCTCGGAGGGTAGCATGTGGAGCCCCCAGTACTTTTCACAGACCAACGCATCGCGCGCGTCCACTCGCTGCGGAATAGCAGCCAGCGTGAATCGATCCTGCAGCGTTGTGGGCAGATCCTTAAGGGAGTGTACGGCCAGATCAATCCGACCGGCCAGCAGAGCATCTTCAATCTCCTTTATAAAGATGCCCTTGGCATCCCAGGGCGTACCGTCTTTGTAGGCTTCCGCAGCAACAAATCCGGGCTCCTGCATGCGGTCACCCACGGTGCGAATCACATCGATCTCTACGTTGTGCCCAAGGTTGCGGAGCAGCCCGGCGACATGGTTGGCCTGCCACAGGGCGAGCGGCGAGCCGCGCGAGCCGATACGTACGGTGTAAGTGTTCACAGTCTGTAGAATACGCGCATCCAGCCTCTGCCAGTCTCCGGCGCTCCCCGGCTCACCCGGCCTTTGCCGGCGCGGTGAGCTGCTTTTCCAGGCGTCACGGCGCTCTGGGCGACATCTGGGCGACATCTGGCGAAACGGGACGAACGAAGCCGAAACCACCGCGGAGACGGCCGCCCGGACAAGCCCTGCTCCCGGAAGGTACCATAAGATCGTCACACCAGAGGGGAGCGCGGTGAAGATGAAAATTGGCAGCACACGGAGATGGGCGCAGGGGGTTGCTTTCATGGCTCTGGCATCTCTTGCCGCTCCGCGGCTACTGCGCGCGCAGGGCTATGCCGCGGACAAACCGCTGGGCGCCTCAGCCCAACAGACGCCAGCTTATCTGGCCCATGCCGGCATCTCACAACGCCTGGGACAACCGCTCCCTCTGTCGGCGGTGTTCACCGACGAGACCGGGCGGACGGGACCATTGCGTAACTGGTTCAAGAATCAGCCGGTCGTGATGGCGGAGGTCTACTATAGCTGCGCGATGCTCTGTCCACAGGTACAGCATGGCTTGGCCACAGGATTGGCGAGCACCACGCTGACTCCAGGCAAGGACTACCAGGTGCTGCTCTTCAGCATTGATCCCATGGACAAGCCTGCGGCCGCAGTGGAACAAAAGAAGACCTTCCTCCGCGAGGCCGGCTGGAGCAACAACCCCGGCGCGGCCGATGCCGTGCACTTTCTTACCAGTGATCAGGCCGGCATTGACGCCATTACGGAAGCCACCGGCTTCCACTACGTACGCGTTCCCGGCCCGGACGGCAAGATGGATCAGTTTGCTCACTCCAGTGTGATCATGTTTGCCACGCCACAGGGTGTTCTGTCCAAATACCTGGCAGGAATCGACTACCCCCCGCGGGATCTCCGCCTGGCGCTGCTGGAGGCCGAGGACAAAAGGATAAGCAATCCGGTAGACCTACTCATCCTGTACTGTTGCAGCTATAGCCCCGCCGCAGGCCGTTACTCGGTGTCTGTCCTGCGCATTCTGGGGTTGGCCGGACTGCTTACGCTGTTCATCGTGGCCGCTATGATCTTTTTGCTCACGCGTAGGCCCAAGGCGATCATCGAAGCTGAGGCGCGCAAGGCGCGGCAGGTGTAGCTCAGCAAGGGCCCGGCTGTGAGAACCTCTCGTCCTGCGAAGCGCACCCGAAGAGGAGCCCATTGTCAGGTACCGTCCGTGGCCTCCGCCGCCCACCCGCCTGCCTAGCAACGTCCAGAAAAGGAGGTTGACGATCTCGCCGCTAGAGCGTTTTCAGTGCCGGTGTAACGCGACGCCTCGACCGCCATGGGCGTTTTCCCCAATGAAAACGCCACTGCACGCCCCCTCCGGCGTACCCATCAACACTGAAAATGCTATAAGACCGCAGAGCTACCGGGAGCTTATGAGAAAGCCTTAACCGCAGACGACAAACAACGCGATTAGATCAGAGAGTTGAAACTCCGACGCGCCGGCCACTAAAACCAATCACGCCTCGCGCAAGCCGTTTGGACGCATCACGAAGGCTGAATTTCGCCCGCATGGCTTCAGCGAGGAAACATGCGCCCGAGGGCGACCTCCGCCCACCTCTCGAGCAGTACCTACGCTCAGGTAAAGAGTCTATTGCCAAGTCAATCCCCATCGGACCGAACCAGGACCGCCGTTGAGCACTTCCCAGCAAAACGCAGAGCAAAGCTTCTTTCATGACCCCGCCAGGCCTACTTTGAGCCAGGAGGCACAATGCCGTTCATGCGCAAGTACTCGACCAGTTGCCCATAGTGGTCGAATCCATGAGCAGAGATGAAAGATGCGAGGACCGACCGAGTGTGCAGTCCGTCAGCTCCGTCAATCGCAGTGTAAGCATTGGCGGGGGTAATCGACGCGATCGCCCTGTGAGCGTAGACAAAAGAATCCGTAGCCGCCTTCAGGAGCTGATCCTTCGTCGTCAGACTCTCCACCTCTTTCGCCTCCGCCGGCACCCTCTCACCCAGGATCTTCGAAGCAAAGTAGAAGTTCGCCTCCGCTACATGCGCTATCTGCTGCGCGAAGGTACGGACCCCGTCATACTTCGCCCCCTGCCCGGCTGCAAACGTTCCCGCCCCAGGCGCAAAGCTGTATTTGTCCGCAGGCATCGCCCGCGCAACTCCCATAAACTCACGCTGAAAGAGGTTCAGCAGCTCATTCTGCGCCTGCACCGGCGGCATCTGGGCGCCGACGGCTACTTTCGGGCTTCTGGAACCCATTTGGGCAGAGCTCACCAATGCGCAGCTACCCAGAATCAAAACGGTGCAGACAAGCCGGAGACGCATACGATCACCTCAACAGCAAATTTGATAGGGAGTGTAGCACAAGAAGCAGCGTTCTGTTCTTATCTGCTCGAATGGGTGTTTCCACGCGCCCATCGCAGACCTGGTCTTGCAACCCCTAGCCCCATAGCATTTTCAGTGTTGCTGGGTACACCGGAGAGGGCGTGCAGTGGCGTTTTCCTTGAGCAAACGCCCATGGAGGTCGAGGCGTCGCGTTACACCTGCACTGAAAACGCTTTAGCCCGCTTGATCGCGTCCCGGTTGAAAGCCAAGGGGGCAAGAGTGCAGGGGTGCCCCACATGCTCCCCGCGTTCTTTGCGGAGAGATGTGGGAGACCACGAACCCGCATCGGAAGATTTTCAGGCGGTGAAAGAGCTACTGGTGTTGCGGGTCCCGCGGACTGTGGAAATCCTCGATCTCCCGCTCCTCAGCAGATTCACGCAGCGCCGCGATCTGTGAGTGCAGCAGCTTGCTCGTTAAGGATTCTGTCAGTCTCTCCACCGCAGCCATCTGCTCGGCGGTCAATGGGTTTCGCGAGAGCTGCTGTGAAATTCGCGCCAACTCCTGCTGCCGCATCTTCTCCGCGCCCAGCAGCAACTCCTTGATGGCATCGGTTACCGGCGCCCGGGAGATCCGGTCAGTGTAACGCGCCACCTCGCGGGCAACGATCGACTCGGCAGCCTCCGCCTCGCGATGTCGCGCCGCCTGGTTCTGCGTAGCCACCTTCTGCAGGTCATCAATGTCGTAGACAAAGCATCCCTCAACGTTGTTCACCTCGGGGGCTACGTCACGCGGCACCGCGATATCGATAAAAAAGATCGGCCGGTTCTTCCTGCGTTGCATCAGAACGCTCGCCTGTTCGGGGGTGAACATCTGGCCCGCGCCTGTGCTGGTGATCACAATATCTGCACGATGCGCATACTCCTGCAACTGAAACAACGGAATCACGATAGTGGCGACCGTGGACGAGCGCAGAGCTTCGGCGACCGCCTGCGCCCTGGACTCGGTGCGGTTGGCCACCAGCAGCAGGGTGGCACCCTGCTGAATCAGGTGTCTCGCCGCAAGTTCGCTCATCTTGCCAGCGCCCACCAGAAGCACGGTCTTGCCGCTTAAAGAACCGAAGATCTTGCGCGCCAGCTCTGCGGCTACAGACGCCACCGAGACCGTGGTGTTGCCGATCTGCGTCTCGGTGCGCACCTTCTTGGCCACCGAGAAGGCTCTTTGCAACAAAGGATCCAGCATCGATTTCACCGCGCCCACCTCGCGGCCGACCGACCAGGACTGCTTCACCTGTCCCAGGATCTGCGGTTCGCCCACCACCATGGAGTCAAGAGAACTGGCCACACGGAAGAGATGATGAATCGCATCGCGCTCCTGGTACTGATACAAATGGGGCTCGATGTCGGTGGCGCCAACTTGCAGATACTCTTTCAGGAAACGAATGACGCTTCCGGCAGGCTCGAACTTGGCCT
>JAJYZE010000366.1 GCA_021800195.1 Acidobacteriota bacterium | reverse complement strand
AACAAACGGGCGAAAGGTGGTAGTTTCCGGCATCAGGCGGGTCTCCTGCGGATGGTCGCAAAGGCAGAGCCATCCCTGGCGCCCATCATTCCGAAATGGCTCCCAGAATGGATACCAGAGCAGTTCTCCGCAGCGACCTCAGCAGCGCTCCCAGCAGCTGTTCCAGAAATGATGGCACTGCGTCAGTCTACTCGACGGTGAGCAAATCCGTGAGTCCGAAGCGATCGGGCGCAACGATGGGCTTATCTCCGCGGCTCGCCTGGGGAGTGAGTTCAGACCAGGCTTGAGGCTCTATCCGGCGATTCGCATCGTGCGCCCATGACGCGCCACGATCGTCAGGCGCTCATCGCCCAGAATCCTTCGCGCCTGGCTGCGCGCATGGCTGGACCATGGCCCCGCCGGATCCAGCCGCGAGTAGGTCATCCAGTGCTTCAGCGCCTTGCGCGGCTCCTGGATGCGCTCATAGGCCAGCGCCAGGTTGTAGTGCGCATCCGCATACTGGGGCACCAGGGCCAGAGCCTGTTGATAGGCCTGGATCGCCTCGGCCATGCGCTGCTGCTCATCCAGCGCATTGCCCAGGTCAAAGTGCGCCAGGGCATACTCGGGATCCGCCTGCACCGCCTGGCGATACCTCCGCTCCGCTTCGGCAAACTCCCGCTCGTTGTAGAGGATGGTCCCCAGGTTGATGGCCGACGCGGCGTGATCCGGCTGGATCTCCAGGATCGTCTCATAGACGTTCTTCGCCTCGTCCATCCGGCCTGGGATCTCCTCCAGACGGACCGCGCGCAGAAACATCTCCTGCAGATCGGAGCCGGGCACGCCCTGCTCTGCGGTGTTCCTGCGCACCACGGCCAGACCGCTGCGCGGCGCCAGTTCAAAATCGAAAGCCATCTGGCGGGTCATGGGATCCACCAGAGCGCCCCACTGCCGAAATGCCACCCGGGAGCCATGCAGCACCGCTACCGACTCCAGCAGCGGGTTCCTCATGCCCGAGACCTTCTGCATGGCATCCACGGACTGGCGAATACTGCGCACGGAGATCCGCGTTGCGGCCAGATCGCGCAGCTTTCTCAGTTGCACCAGTTCATCAAAGGAGTAAATCTCCGTGGAGGCGATCAGCCCTGCCCTCTCCCAGGTAGCCAGCTTGCGAGCAGGAACTCTGAGAATACGCAGTACATCTTTCCGGCAGTATTGGCTCACGGCGCTCATCTCAAGTACTCGGCGTCAATAGCTACCACGGGTTGTGGCATGCCCTACGGCGAGTATCCTTCGCGCTCCTGCTTCTATCAAGGCTTTTCCATGTGGATTTCATAAATTCGGTGGATATCCGAACCAAATCTGATTCATGGCAGCGCGTAGAACTCCACGGCATTGCCGCCAAAGATCCTCCGCTTCTCCTCCGCGCCAAACGCGGCAAAGTACTGCCGCAGCACCTCCCACCAACGGGAGTAGTTCGCCGCCACCAGGCACACCGGCCAGTCGGATCCAACCATCAGACGCCTCGGTCCGAAGGCTTCCACGCAGACATCCAGATAGGGGCGCAGAGCCTCCGGCGTCCAGCGCTCCCAGTCAGCCTCCGTCACCATGCCGGAGACCTTGCAGACAACGTTCACGCGCCGGGCCAGCTCGTGCATATGGGTTCTCCATGGCTCCAGCTCAGCAGCGGCGATGCGTGGCTTGGCCGCGTGGTCCAGCACAAATCGCTGCCGGGGATGCGCATCCACAAACCGGATGGCTTCCGGCAACTGGTTCTGAAAGATCAGCACATCGTAGGTCAGGTTTCGCTCCGCGAGCTGCCGCACGCCACGGTTGAACAGCTCATCGTCCAGAAATCCGGCCGGCTTGCCTTGAGCAATCTCCCGAAGACCCACCAGCCGCCGCTCCTCGCTCCAGCCGTCCAGCACCGCGGCAAGATTGTCAGACGCCAGCGGCGCCCACCCCACCACCCCCCGTATCGCCGGCAAAGAGCGCGCACACTCCAACAGCCAGTTCGTCTCTTCCACGGTCTCCCTGGCCTGCACGGCAACTGTTCCCTGGACCCCTGCAGCTCTGAGTTCCTGCTCCAACTCGGCAGGGAGAAAATCCCGCCGCAGCGAAGCCATCGCATCACTAATCCAGCCGTACTCAGGCGCACGGTACCGCCAAAGATGGTGATGAGCATCGATCGTCAAAACCGCTTGGCCATCCTCGTCATCCCGTCCCTTGCGCATGGTTCGGAACCCTCCCCTCCAATTTCTCTGCCTGGAGTCTATCCCAGATTCACACCCGATCCACAAACCCTTCCCGAAGCCTGCGGCGCACGGACCTTGGCGCGATCCTTCGTCCTGCGCTTCTGGAGCGGCGGGGCACCGGGCTGCGCCACCGGCCTCCAAGCCATTCTGCCATCCGGCGCGGTGATGTACCGTAACTTTATGCCATCTCTTGGTTCCTCTCTTGGTTCAGCCACAGCCGCACTCCGCGCGGCGCTGCTCTGGGTGCCCGCGGTGCTTTTATGGGTGCCCGCAGCGCTTTTATCGGCAGCCTCAGCGCCGCCCCTGGCCGCTGCCCAGCTCGCCCTGCGCCTGATCCCGATGCCGCGGCAGGTGGCCAACGTCCAGGCGATACCGGTCGGCTCAGTCACAGTCCTCTGTCCCGCCTGTTCCTCCCCGGACGCGTTCACCGCCGACGACCTGGGCCAGACCCTTCAAGACCGCGGCGTCCCGACAGGCCGCGGACTGCGTATCGTCCTGCATCGGCTCTCCCACTACCCGGACTCCAGCTTCACTGCGGAGATGCGCGCGGAAGGCTACACGATCCGCTACGCGCACCGCACGCTGACCTTGACCGGAGCCAGCAGCGCCGGCCTGTTCTATGCGGCGCAAACCGCCAAGCAGATGTTCGAGCGCCTGCCCTCCGGCATGGTGCTGCACGCCGCGGAGATCCGCGACTGGCCTGCGATGCGCTACCGTGGCCTGCACGATGATCTCTCCCGTGGCCCGGTGGATACCCTGGCCTTTCAGATGAAGTTGATCCGCACCCTGGCCGCCTACAAAATCAACGTCTATTCGCCCTACTTTGAAGAC
>JAJYZE010000039.1 GCA_021800195.1 Acidobacteriota bacterium | reverse complement strand
GGTCGAGGGCCTCGCGGTACAGAATCGCGCCGGCGTTCTCACAGGGAAAATGCCCGCTGGGGTGGAACCCTCGGGTTCCACCGGCACGGGACAAACTTTCAGACAACCGGAAACACCTCACCGGCGATCAACGGACGCGACGGATCCCCGATGACAGCCAGGGCAGCGCAGATTTCAGGGCGTAATCCGCACCATCACCGCGGCATCGCCGGGCACCTCCGCCGCGTAACTACCCGTGTGCCGAGCCAGGTTTTGATGCAGCCAAAGATCGCGCACCCGAGCCTTCAGCGTGGCCGGATATCCGATCGCGGTCCAGTTCGCGGTAATCGTCGCAGGTTTGTCGCCGCGGTTCAGCAGAATCACCGCTCGCCCCCCATCGCTGAGTTGCTTGGACCACACTTCAAGATCTCCATCCTTCTGCACGCGATGGCCCTGAATTCCCATCGGATCCTGATCCACAGCAATCACTTCTTTGTTGAGCAGAATCTCCTTGGTCGCTTCCGTCATCTGGGACAGATCATTTCCGGAGATCAACGGGGCGGAGAAAAGCGCCCAGAGACTGAAGTGAGCTCGATACTCCGCATCCGTCATGCCGCCATTGCCCACTTCGAGCATGTCCGGATCATTCCAATGGCCTGGCCCTGCATAACTGTATATTGGGGCCATCCGATCGATAATCTGAAGCACGCCATGACCGCCCCAGCGCCGCCGGCAGCTCCAGCAATCCTGGATATCCCCGGCGGAACGCCACATGTTGCCGATGGGGCCGGCCCACAGCCAGGGCTTGGTGGATCCCCATTCGCAGATGCTGAAGACGATGGGCCTCCCGGTTGCAGCCAGAGCGTTGCGCATCACCGTATACGATGCCTGGCTATCCTGCCCCGGCACCGTGTTGCACCAGTCCTCCTTGACAAAATCCACCCCCCAGCGCGCATACTGCGCCGCGTCCTGATACTCATGCCCCAGGCTGCCGGGACGACCGGCGCAGGTCTTTACGCCGGCATCCGTGTAGATACCAAACTTCAGCCCCTTGCTATGCACATAATCGGCCAGCGCCTTGATGCCACTGGGATACTTCTCCGGATCCGCGATGATGTTTCCCGCGGCATCGCGGCCAATCTGCCAGCAGTCGTCGATCACGATGTACTGGTAACCAGCATCCTTCATGCCACTGGAGACCATGGCGTCGGCCGCCGCACGGGCCACATTTTCATTTACATTCTTGCAGCCAAAGCGATTCCAGCTATTCCACCCCATCGGCGGAGTTCGGGCAAGGCCGTTTTCCAGAGCACGTGAGGAGCAGGGAGCCAACAGCAGCGCAGAGAAAGCCAGGCTGATGGCAGCGAGACGGACCAAAGAGCGCCGCCGCAGATGGAGAACAGACAAGAAGATGGTCATAGAGGAGAACCTTGGCATTCCCCAAATGTTACCAAGCTTTCCCATCTTTCTTAAACGGTTGCAGAGATTTCCGGTTTATCCGCGCCGGCCCTTCACCACCGCCGCCGCCTGCTCCGCTCCATCCGCGGGAACCGATGGTATCTCCGCATCCGACAGCGACTGCACCCCCAGCTTCTTGCGGAGCTCCGCATCGATGCGCGCGAAGACGTCGCGATTCTCCTTCAAAAATCCGCGTACATTCTCGCGGCCCTGTCCAATACGCTCACCCTGGTAGCTGTACCACGCGCCGGATTTATCGACGATGTTGTTGAGCACCGCCAGATCCAGCATGTCGCCCTCGCGCGAGATGCCCTCGCCGTACAGGATGTCGAACTCGGCGTCGCGGAAGGGTGCGGCCACCTTGTTCTTCACGATCTTCACCTTGGTGCGCGAGCCGACGACCGCGTCCCCCTCTTTGACCGCCCCGATGCGGCGAATATCAATGCGCACCGAGGAGTAGAACTTCAAAGCGCGGCCACCCGTCGTAGTCTCCGGGTTGCCAAACATCACCCCAATCTTCTCTCGGATCTGGTTGATGAAGATGAGACAGGTACGCGACTTGGAGACCGTGCCGGTCAGCTTGCGCAAGGCCTGCGACATCAGCCTTGCCTGCAGTCCCACATGGGAGTCGCCCATCTCGCCGTCCAGTTCGGCCTTGGGCACCAGTGCCGCCACCGAGTCAACCACCAGAACATCAATGGCGCCGGAACGTACCAGAGCCTCAACAATCTCCAGCGCCTGTTCCCCGTAGTCCGGCTGGCTCACCAGCAGGTTGTCGGTGTCCACACCCAGCTTTTTTGCATAGACGGGATCCAGCGCATGCTCCGCATCCACAAACGCCGCCAACCCCCCTGACCGCTGCGCCTCAGCAATAATCTGCAGCGTAATAGTGGTCTTTCCCGAGCTCTCCGGACCAAAGATCTCAATCACGCGGCCACGCGGCACGCCGCCGACACCCAGGGCCGCATCGAAGGAGATGGAGCCGGTGGAGATTACCGAGATCGGACCCACCGCCTCTTTGGCTCCAAGACGCATCACCGACCCTTTGCCGAATTGTTTCTCCAGTTGCGAAAGAGCCGTTTCGATTGCCTTGCTGCGGTCGTTAGCCACGATATTGTTCTCCTCGGTGGTTCTTCGCAGATCTGCGAAATAAGATTTCTCTAAGCATCGATGGTAGCATCTCAGCCGCTAAAAGCAAATAAAAAGCGAAACTTTTCGGAGACTCTGGTGCTCGGCCTCGCGCTCAAGATCCCCAAAGGCCCATCGTGGAAGCGCAAGACGAACTGCTTGCGCTCGGGAAGCCATGCGCATCCAAACCGCTGCGCTTCTCGATCCCGAAGGGCGTCACTTCGAGGGGCCGGTCCAGCGACAAAGCTTCAGCCAGAAAACGGCCTCATCCATCGCATACTGCTCTCCGCCACTCCGCCATCTTGCCACGTTCTGCGAGCTGCTTCGCCGCAACTGCTGGAAACTAGCGCTTGAGCAGATCGACGGGCACGTTCACATCCTCGATGCGAAACATGCCGGCAAGCGCCGGATGGCGGGCAGCGATGGAGCGAAACATCTCCCAGGCCACGCGGCGGTAGCTGAAGTGCCCTGCGACGGTGGAGCGGAGTTCGGCGATGTAAAGCGCCTCGGCGAAGTCCATCTTGAACATGGAGCGGCAACGAGTTCCCAGCGGCAGCAGATACTGCGCGCTGCAGGCCGCTTCCGGCTCGCCACTGTCACGCAGGGAGCGATAGGCGGCCAAGGCCGAGTCCATGGCGTTCCGGTAGGTCATCTCCAGCCCGGCCTCAGCCAAAGTGGGCTGTCCCGGACACACCGGGTCCTCATATCCATGCAGATCACTGAACTCCTGCAGGAGCTGCACGCAGCGCCGGTGACGATGCAGGTCGCGGAAGCCGCCGATATCCATCAGGATGTCAAAGCGAAATCCGTGGCCGGAGTGAAAGGCGCGCAGCAGTTCATCATGCTTGCCGCGATGCTCTGTTCCAATCTTTAGCAGTTCATCGCGCCGCGTCTCACTCAGCGCGCTCACGGCGCCGCGCAGTTGCCGATAGGAGTAGTGGCAGTTGGGGTAGAGCAGCGAGGTCACCAGCTCGACCTCCAGATCCTCCTCATCATCCAGCAGGTCCACCACCGGCGACGGGTAGATCTCGGTTCCCTGCATCAGCTCGCGCGCGGCCTGGGCCAGTTCGGCCCGGCTCCGCAACTGGTAGAGGCTCGGCTCCGCATGCTTCAGCAGCGTCGGCGCGGTACGCACCGGGGGCATCAGCTCGTTGAGGATCTGCGCAGTGACCTGAGCATCCACCGCGCCCTCTCCAGCCAACTCCTCCAGCTTGTCGCGCAACACATTCCAGGCCGGCTCGGTGGCGGCCTCGCGCAGCTTAGCTCCCAGCTCGCGAATCTCGGCAAAGGGACTGGAGAGTAGCCGCGACACCTGGGTCTCCAGCGTGCGCGCGTTCACAATCTGGCCCAGCGATGTATTGGTAGCCAACGGCAACAGATACCGTGCGGCGTCAAAGGCGCGGGCCTTCAGGGTGCGCGTATAGGCTTCCGGCTTCATCTCCTCGGGTCGCGGCGTCACGTCAGCGAGCGCCGCCAGCATCCCGGCGCTCAGCTCGTCATAGGCCGCCAGCAGCAACTCGATCGCCTGCGTGTAGGCCGCTCGTTGCCTCTGCCCCAGGCGATTGGACTCCTGATGGGGTGTATACCAGCCCGACTGACGAAAGTTCTGATAGCGGGTCGAACGCTCCTGTCCGTCCCAGCGCGATTCATCCACCAGCGTGATCGCTGCCAACAGACTCAACTTTTCCACAGCAAAGGGAATGTGCGCCAGGTCGGCGATCGAGCGGTGACCATACTGGAAGTAGAAGGTGTTCAGAAACTGCTCAGCCCGCTGTGAGCTAAGTTCGGTCAACGACTCGCGCATGGTCAATGCCGAACGAGAGTATTTGGCCATGGCATAGGCCAACACCTCCGGCTCGGCGCCGTGGATCGCATAAACCATGGTTGAGCCGGCGCCAGGCTTCCACGCCGCATGCTTCAGGTCAGCGGACTTGGGTTCGGGGTTTCCTTTGAGACTATCGGTCATTGCTCGCACAAGCATACCGCGCTGGAGGTGGTTGTGTCCTCAACGATCGCGCGGCAGGCGGGTTCATCCCAACTTGCGCGGCCGCCCTTCGGCTCCGCATATCTTCTCCGCACCTGCTCCCTCCACCCTCTATCCTCTGCTTTAATGGTGGGGGCACAAAGGGAGGTTCACGTGAACGAGCAGGAGTTCAACCGCGCCACAGCCGCCAAAGAAGCCGAGGCCGATGGCCTCCAGGGAAAGATCGCCCTCATCACCGGCGCCAGCCAGGGCATTGGCCGTGCGTGTGCGCTGCGATTGGCCAGCTGCGGAGCCGCCGTGGCTTTGGCCGCGCGTTCGCAAGAGAAGCTTCAGGCTGTCGCCGCTGAGGTGGCCGCCATCGGCGGCCAGGCCCGCACCTACAGTCTGGATGTCTCCAGCGAGGAGTCCATCCGATCTTGCGCCAAGGCCGTCCTGGCGGATCTGGGCAAGGTGGAGATTCTGGTCAATAACGCCGGCATCACCCGCGATGGCCTCACCCTGCGCATGAAACTCTCCGACTTCGAAGATATCCTGCGCACCAACCTAACCGGAGCCTTCCTCCTCACCCAGGCCGTGATCTCCTCCATGATGAAGGGCCGCTGGGGCCGAATCGTCAACATCTCCTCGGTCGTCGGCCAGACCGGTGCTGCCGGCCAGGCCAACTATGCGGCCTCCAAAGCCGGCATGATCGGCCTCACCAAATCGTTGGCCCGCGAGTTCGCCAGCCGCGGCATCACGGTGAACGCTGTCGCTCCGGGCTTCATCCAGACCGCGATGACCGAAGACCTGCCTGAGGCCCACAAGGCCTCCATCCTCGCCCAGATCCCTTTGGGACGCTACGGCAGCGACGCCGATATCGCCGCGGCCGTCGCCTTCCTTTGCTCCAGCAGCGCAGCTTACATCACCGGCCATACCTTGGACGTAAACGGCGGCATGTACATGGGATAGAGGCCCCTCGGCTAGACCGGTTTCTGACCGAGCAGATCCGCGTTCCCCGGCAAGCACGAATCTTGGTTGGTACAAGTTCCGCCATATCGCGCACTTAGCCCTTGCCACGTCCGCTTGCGATCGTTATTTTACGGCTAATGGCAAATATGCAAACATTACCGCTCGAGGAGCAGTTCGCAGGTCAGGATCCGACCCCCATCAACATCGGTGCAACGATCCGCGACCTTCGCCTGCAACGCGGAATGTCGCAAGGTGACATCGAAAAACGCACTGGTTTGCTGCGTTGCTATCTCTCCCGGGTAGAGAATGGCCACACCGTTCCATCTCTGGAGACTCTGCAGAAGATCGCCGCCTCGATGGAACTTCCGCTCAGCCAGTTCTTCTCAGAAGACCCAGTCAAGGAGACCTATGGCGTCGCTCTCAGCGAAGATGAAATTCGCTTCCTCACTCAGATTCAGCGTTACTCCGCGAATCTGAACGAGAGTGACCGCAAGCTTCTGCTGGCCATGGTGCGCAAGTTCGCCGCCACAGCAACATCCAGCGTAAGCTAGCACTCCCCATCAGGGCAGTCCACGAGCCTCTGACCCGCCCCCGCTGCCGTCGCCTCCCTGCTAACGAACAGAGGGAAGCCCGGCAGCTCCTGTGTCGCGGCCCACACCGTCCCACGTTTCTGCAGCCAACCTGCTACTCACCTGCCCTGGGAGAACTTTGATAGCGCGTATCCAAACAAACAGAGAAGAAAAGTTGCGAAACCGAAGGTTGTCCTCTGCCGTGCCCGGTAGCGCTCCCGCCCCGCGGTCGTGTACCGGAACAGAGGCAATCCCAGCAGAAGCCCGCACAAGAAGCCGCCCAGGTGAGCGGTGTTGTCGATTCGCGGCAACATCCCCAAATCCAGATGCAGCAACCGGAGTTGGCTTCGTGACGCCATCCCCAGCACCTGCGGCGTCATACCCAGCACCAGATTGGCTGCCGCAAAGAAGATCACCTGGCGGCGCAGACTGCGCAGGTCCTCCCAGGGCACGGCCAGCCGGCGGTTGGAGAGCAGGACGATGAGAGTACCGGCGATGCCGAACACCGCGCCGGACGCCCCCACCACCAACACACCCTGCCCTGTCAGCAAGCTCCAGGCGTAGGAGAACAACATGCCCGCGGAGCCGGTCAACAGATAAACCGCCACCAGGCCACGCTTGCCCAGCAGCGGCTCGCCAAACAGTCCTAGGTTCCACAGGCACCACATGTTCAGCGCAAGGTGCAGCACGGTGACATGGACAAAGGCGCCGGTCACCAGACGCCACCACTGGCCCTCCTGAATGAGATAGGAAGATGTTCCGCCGAAACGCTCCAGCGTCGCACCGTTGTAGGGAGCGGTCAGCAGATCGGACCAGTCGTGGTGTTCCATCAATGCCGGCAGGGGGCCATGGAAGAACATCGCCGCGAAGACGGCAATGTTGATTCCCATCAACAGATATGTTGCCGGATAAGCCCAAAGGGAGACTCGCCGCCTGCTCTCCGAGCGTATCCGGGACCGCGGCCGAGACTCACCCCCAGGCTCCGGCTGCCAAGGAACATCGCCGATCTCCAGCGCTCTCAGCTCGTCAATCTGTTCATCCATGGGAGTCACCTGTCGAGCCTCTCACCCTTCCCTGCGGGTGATCGATGCCGGAAGAAGAGCCCTGCATCGCCGTCTTGAGGAGATCATCCGCGTCGCTGGGGAATCTATGGCTCAGAGACCCTGCTTGCGAAGCCGCTCGCGCAACTCCGGGGAGATCCGCTCGCGAAACAGTGCCGAGATCATATTTGGAATCGGAGTTGTGATGGTTACCAGCGTCCATAGCAACATGGAGATAAACATGCCGATGATCGCCAGCGTCTCCAGACTGATTGAGATGCTGGTTGGTATGCGCAACAAGGCGGCTGCCTTCTTGTCGTGCAGATGCAGATGCTGCACATTGCTGATGTGGCTGATCGCCTCCACCCTGTGCATCACCAGCGCCGCCAGCAGAAACGCCGCAAAGGAGAGCGTCGTAATGGCCAGAAGCATGACATCCCAGGTGCGATGCACTCTCTGGCGCTTCCGGCAGTAATTGCAGCCGTAAAGATGAGCCTCGTAATCTACCCGCAGCTCAGGAGAGATACCGGAGATGTCATAACGCCATCCCGATAGAATTGCGCCAACCACTGGATCATTGCAGACCTCATTCCCTGCTTCGCCGTGGTGGACTTTTTCTGTAGCCATGTGCCTGAGTTGCTCTCTTTATCCTAGTCGATTCTCTGCCCGCTTGAAAGCCCAACACGTTGTGGCCAATCGTCGCACACATTCAAGACCGCCCCGCTCGGAAGCCATCGGCGAACAGCCGAGGCGGGCCACAAGAGCCAACCGAATGGAACTCGCACCGAGCGAGTCGATCGACCCTGGAAACCCTTGGGATCCTGGCCATCGCCACCCGCGGGTGGAATCTTTCATGCTGATCAAAATGGAGCTCTCGACGGCTCTTCACCATCAACCAGGATGATTCATCCGTGCGTTACAGCGTAATCGGCTCCAGCGGAAGATGCTGCATGGCGAGCAACACGCGATTTCCCAGCAGGTTGCTCCGCCGGCCAATGGCCTGCTCGGCAGCCAGCCGCGCCAACTCCGGCAGATTGTTCTGCTCGGAGAGATGTCCCAGCACGATGGTATGCGCGCCGCCATCGTAGTCGTGCTCGAGGAACTCCGCCGCCGCCGCATTGGACAGATGACCCACTCGGCTGAGCACTCGCTGCTTGACGCTCCAAGGGTACGGTCCGTCCTTGAGCATCTCCAGGTCGTGGTTGGACTCCAGCAGGAGCACATCCACGCCGCGTAGCGCCATCTTCACATTGGCTGGTATATACCCCAGGTCGGTTGCAATCGCCATGCGAATCGACTCGCGGCGCGCATGGAAGACGAACCCGCACGGATCGGCTGCGTCATGGGGAGTCGTAAATGGCATTACGTCGATCTCTCCAATCGCAAAGTTCTGTCCAGCGAGGAAGTACTCTACATCAGAAAGCAAGGCCGCACCGGGTCTCTCTCGTCCCGAAGGGGGCAACTCCGCACGCTGAATCTCATCTTCCGTGGGATGGGCGTTCTCCTGCTTCTGGCGCTGCACCTTTTTAAGCCACTGCGAATAGCTCATCGTAGCTCTCGGAGACAGCATCCTCATCCAGGCGCGATAGGTGGGCTCCGTAAAGAACACCGGGATCTTCAACCTTCGCGCCAGTACCGATAGCCCGGCGACATGGTCCACATGTTCATGGGTAATCAAAATCGCGCTCAAGCACTGAGGATCCTCGCCCACCAGCGCCATCCGCTTCAGCAGCTCCCGGCAGGACATTCCGGCATCCACCAGCAGCCGCGTCGACCCCGCTGCGATCACCGTCGCATTACCCTTGGATCCCGATGCCAGGATGCTCATCCGCACCCCTTAAAAATACTCTCCCTCCCCGTGATGAAATCATCCGAGCGCCCCGGCGGGCACTTGGCGCGGAGATCGAGCTTTATCCCAACCCTCCGCTCTCCGTTGCAGCGCTCCGCACCGGCGCGATGAAGCTCACCACAGAGCGCATCACCACCTCATTGCGCTGATTCAGAACCACCGTGCTGGACTTCACCACACTGATCTCCGGCCGGTGGGTTGAGCGCCGCGCGGAGAGGATCTCGGTCTCCGTATGCAACAAGTCTCCCGGCCGTACCGGCTGGGTAAAGCGCATCTCCTCCACGCCCGCCCCGATCATTCCACCGGCCACCCGAAGCGACTCAACACGCAGCCGCATCGCAATCGCCGCAGTCATCCATCCCGAGGCCGCCAGACCTTTGAAAAAACTCTTTTCTGCCGCAGCCTCATCCAGATGAAACGGTTGCGGATCGTACTTGGCTGCAAACTGCTTGATCTCTTGCGACGTCACCTCATAGCTGCGTAGCGAGCGGATCTTCATCCCCGGATGGAAGTCCTCAAAGTACAGTTCATTCTGCAAAGCTCACTCTCCCCTATCTTCTACGCGCCGTAAGTATAAAATCCGCGACCCGACTTCCGTCCCAGCCAGCCTGCATCCACCATCCGCACCAGCAAAGGGCATGGTCTGTACTTCGGATCACCCAGCCCATCCTCCAGCACCCGCATGATGTCCAGACAGACATCCAGACCAATAAAGTCGGCCAGGGTCAGCGGCCCCATCGGATGCGCCATGCCCAGGCGAAAGATCTCGTCCACGGCCTCCGGCTTGGCAACGCCTTCCATCACGGCGAACATCGCTTCATTGAGCAGCGGCATCAGAACCCGATTGCTGACGAACCCGGCAGCGTCGTTGACCTCCACCGGCGTCTTGCCCAGATCCAGCGCCAGCGCCCGCACCGCCTCAAAGGTCGCATCCGAGGTCTGCAACCCGCGGATCACCTCTACCAACTTCATCATGGGAACCGGATTGAAGAAGTGCATTCCGATCACCTGCGCAGGCCGTCGAGTACACGCAGCCAGCTTGGTGATGGAAATCGACGACGAGTTCGACGCCAGAGTGGCGTCCGGCCCCAACACAGCATCCAGTTCGCGAAAGATCGCCTGCTTGACCTCCAGGCGCTCGGTCGCCGCCTCCACCACCAGGGTGCATGCGCTCAGATCCTGCGCGCTGCGCACGGGGTGAATCCGGGCGAAGATTGTGGGCACCTCGGCGGGATCGATCTTGCCCTTGGCTGCCTCCCGGTCCAGGTTGGTGCGGATGGTAGCCAGGCCGCGCTCCAGCGCAGCCTCACTCACCTCATGCACCATCACTTCAAAGCCTGCCCGCGCGCAGGCATGAGCGATTCCATTGCCCATCGTTCCCGCGCCCACCACTCCCAACCGATGCTCGCGTTGACTCATGCAGAAGCTCTCTCTTTCCTCGCAAGACCGGGCTGGCGATCCAGAAGTCAACCGGACCCACCCAATGCTTTGCGGCAGATTACCCGATTCAGGGCAACCTCCACTATACGTCCGGAGATGCATCTGCGCCTCCAACGCCGTTCGATCTTCAGACCCCGGCGATACTACACTTACCTTCGGAGAACCACCCCTTGGCAAGCCCCACCGTTACCATCCTGGAAGCAGATAATCTCACCGCGTTGGCTGGACTGCCTGACTCGAGCGTGGACCTCATCTACATCGATCCGCCCTTCAACACCGGCGTCACGCAAAGCCGTACTCGCATACGCACCGTCCGCGACGACGCCGGAGACCGCACCGGCTTTGGAGGGCAGCGCTACCGCACAGAGAAGCTGGCCGCAGAGCCGGTCTACGCCGACATCTTTGACGACTACGTCGGCTTTCTTCGCCCTCGAATGGCCCAGGCGCACCGAGTGCTCAAGCCAACCGGGTCGCTCTTTCTCCACCTCGACCCACGCGAGGTTCACTACGGCAAGGTGATGCTTGACGAAGTCTTCGCTCTGCGCGGCGGCGCCGGCCGCAGGTGCTTCCAGAACGAGATCATCTGGGCCTACGACTACGGCGCTCGCCCTGCCCGGCGCTGGCCCGCCAAGCACGACAACATCCTCTGGTACACACGAGACCCCGACCACTACACCTTCCACCTGGAAGCCTCCGACCGCATCCCGTACATGGCGCCCGGCCTGGTGGGAGCCGAGAAGGCCGCTCGCGGCAAGACCCCCACCGATGTCTGGTGGCACACCATCGTCTCCCCTACCGGCAAGGAGAAGACCGGTTATCCCACGCAAAAGCCCTTGGGAATCCTGGAACGCATCGTTCGTGTCCACAGCAACCCCGGTGATACCGTGCTGGATTTCTTTGCCGGCTCCGGCACCGCCGGCGTCGCCGCGCTGCGCAACGGCCGCCATGCCATCCTGATCGACCAGAGCCCGGCGGCCTGCGCCCTGATGCGCAGGCGCTGCGCAGAGGCCGCCACAGATGTAGCCGTTACCAAGCCCTGAGAGCGGCAACACCGGAGAGATCGCGATAACCTTGCTCAAGGATAGCCCGGCCCAGGGATGCCAACTGTCCCCATGGGCCCCAGGACGCATCCTAACCACCAGGCACTGCATTCGAGCCTGTCAATCCAACCGCTGCCCGCTGATGGAAGAACCACGGGCCTCCGCGGTTGAACCCGAGGATGGTACACCCGACGATGAAGATCGACCCGCAGGACTTTCGCATACGGCCTGGCAAGCCAGTCAAACTGAATCGCTTACCCACCCGCATCGATCCCTATTACAAATCTCCCAAGAAGTATCACTCCATGCTCCAGGAGCAGGTTGCGGCCCTCAGCCAGCACCAGCAACTGCTCTATAGCGCCGGGAGCCATGCTCTTCTGCTCATCTTTCAGGGCATGGACGCCGCAGGCAAGGACGGCGCCATCCGGCATGTCATGAGCGGCGTGAACCCACAGGGCTGCGAAGTGTCCAGCTTCAAGCAACCCAGCGCTGAAGAGCTCTCGCATGACTTTCTTTGGCGAACCAACGCGCGCCTGCCCCAGCGCGGACGCATCGGCATCTTCAACCGCTCCTACTACGAGGATGTTCTGGTGGTGAAGGTCCATCCAGAGCTTTTGAAGAACGAGGGCCTTGGCGGCGTTGCCGATGACCCCGCCAAGGCCATCAAGCCGCACAGACTCAAGGAGATCTTCACCGGCCGTTATCGCTCCATCGTGGATATGGAGCGCCACCTTCATGAAAACGGCACCCGCACCCTCAAGTTCTTTCTTCATCTCTCCAAAGAGGAGCAGCGCCAGCGATTTCTGGCCCGCATCGACGATCCGGCCAAGAACTGGAAGTTCAGCATGGCTGACATTCAGGAGCGCAAGTTCTGGGACCAGTACACCGAAGCCTTTGAACACTGCCTGAGCGCGACCAGCACAGCCCATGCGCCGTGGTACGCGGTTCCGGCCGACGACAAGGACAATGCCCGGCTGATCATCGCCGCCATCGTTCTGGAGTCATTGAAGAGCCTCAAACTCTCCTATCCCAAGACCACTCCCAAGCGCCACTCCGAACTGCTCGCCATTCGCAACCAGCTTGTAGAGTAGAGCCGGCTTCATTCGGGCGAAGCGCCAAGCCTTGCGCGCGAAGGAAGCTGCCATGGCAACTGCTGAAACGCTCTATCGAAACTCGGAAACCTGATTCTGCGCCTGCCCTGCTCGGTTCATCTCCCAAACCGGCATCATCTTCACCGAGGAGATCCAGCTTCATGCGTCCGCCTGCTCGTCGGCCATCCATAGCCACTTATCCAGCACCGCAATCCCGCGCTCAATCTCCTCCTTCTCAATAATCAGCGGTGGCGCAATCACAAAGTGACTCACCCAGGCCTGAAGGATCACGCCGTCGGCCAGGGTCTTGGCGGCAATCTGATCCACCAGCAACGGCTTGCCGGAGACCTTATCGGAATACGTATTGAATGGCTCCTTTGTGGTGTGATTTTTCACCAGATCCACGCCCCAGAACAATCCCCGGCCGCGCACCTCGCCCACGCTCTTGTGCCTTGACTTCAGCGCATGCAGCTTTTCAGCCACAAACGGCTCCAGATCCCTGGCGCGTTCCACCAATCTCAGCCGCTTCATCTCCTGAATCGTCGCCACCGCCGGCCCCAGCGTCATCGGGTGCGCCTCATAGGTGTGGCCATGCGCAAAGTAGTGATCCTGGAAGAAGGCTGCGATCTTCTCACGGGTGGCGCATAACCCCAGCGGAACATAGGCTGACGTGATTCCCTTGGCTGTGGTCAGAATATCCGGCGCCACCCCCCAAAGATTCATGGCGAACCACTCGCCAGCCCGTCCCCAGCCGGTCATCACCTCGTCCGCAATCAAAAGGACCCCAGTTTCATCGCATATCTTGCGTAGCCTGGGCATGTACTCCTCCGGCGGCACGAGCACGCCATTGGTTCCGACAATCGGTTCCACCACTACCGCGGCCACGTCACTCTCATTGCGAATCATGTGTTCCAGATAGTCCACGCAGGCCACGCCACATCCCGGATAGGTATGCTTCATCGGGCACTTGAAGCAGTTCACCTCCGGACCAAAGATCACGCCCGGCCCTTTGCCGCGCGGCTCCATCGCCCAGCGCCGTGGATCGCCGGTGGCCGCAATACTGCCCGCGGTTGACCCGTGATAGCTACGGTAGCGCGCAATCACCTTGGTCCTTCCGGTGTACATCCGCGCGATCTTGAACGCGGCTTCATTCGCATCTGTGCCGGAGGTGGTAAAAAAGAAGCGATTCAGCCCTTTGGGCAAAACCTCCAGGAGCAGCTTGCTGAGTTCGGCCCGTGCGGTCGTCGCATAGCCGGGCATGGCATAGGCCAACTCCTGCGCCTGCCTAGCGATGGAAGCAATCACCGCCGCATTCTTGTGGCCCAGGTTCATGCACATCAGTTGCGAGGAGAGATCTAGATACTTTTTCCCTTCGCCGTCAATGATCGAACACCCCTCAGCATCGACGATGTGCATCGGGTTCCAACCATTCTGGAACCTCCAGGTTCCATAGTTCGTCTCCCGGACCATCCGCACCACCTCTTCCGAAGTCATCGCCGCGCCTCCCGTGAATCCAGCCTCCGCGTTCATCGTTGCCACCCTTCCCGCCTGTGCCGGATTCATTCCTCATCTCGGCGTGATCCATGAGTAGATTGCTCCTGAAAGAATCCGTCCTGCAAACCGCGCTCTGCCGCAATAGCCGCGTGGTCCTCGTGCCTGACGAGCAAGCCGTGGTCGTCCAGGCCCCCCGACCAACTCGACCTTGCGGCCAAGATTATCCATGATCTGGACCGTCCCCAGACCAGCTACCGCCTCACCTACGCCCTCATCTCATCTTTGCCTTCAAGCAAGGCGTCCTCTGTCCACAAAACTTTTGTTCAGACTCATCACATTCTTTACGTCCCGGGTACTGGGTGCCCCACACTGACCTTGCCCTCAGATTGCGTATCTCTTAGCGTGCCGGTTGTGAGAGATTAATTCATCTCCTGGTCGTGGTAGCGGTGGGAATGTGGAAATCGGCTTCATTGATTTCCAAGGTGGGTGGCAAGGGTGGAAAAACAGTCTCATCGTTTTTCCAGGCTTTCCATCCACCGGCATTTCCGCCGCCTGCTTCGGTCACCGCAATTGTTATGCGGCAGCCAGAGAGCCCGCGTTCTGCCAGCGGCTTTCAAACTCCATCGGGCTGAGATAGTTCAGGGTTGAGTGCATGCGCTGGCGGTTATACCAGAGCAGCCGGGCAAGGACCACATCCTTGGCCTGACGAATGCTTGTGAAGCGCTCGCCGTGCAGCCGTTCCACCTTAAGCGATCCGAACAGCGTTTCGGTAACCGCGTTGTCCCAACAGTTCCCCTTGCGAC
>JAJYZE010000365.1 GCA_021800195.1 Acidobacteriota bacterium | reverse complement strand
TATCGGCGAAGTAGCCGATGGGCTTTACTTTGACCAGGACTGCTTCAAAACGGGACAGATCACGGGACACCCCGAAGGGTTCGGATCCACTGGAGCCGGAGCCATACGTTCCCCTTCTCTTGGGATCGACAACCGAGACCATCTACAATCTCTAGAGCAGATGCAGGATCTGCAACTGGTGGAAACCAAAGCAGTCATGATTCCTCTCGCCGTCCAATCCGACAACCTGATCCAGATCGATCTCTCCCCGCGCAAGCCCGCGCCGAAGCCGGAGTGGCTAAAGGCGCACGCCCCCACGGGAGAGACCTTTCACAACGTCAAGGTTCTGGCGCGCGAACTGAATCTGCACACGGTTTGCGAGAGCGCCCGCTGCCCCAATATCGGCGAGTGTTGGAACCATAAGACAGCGACCTTCATGATGTTGGGGAACCTTTGCACGCGCCGCTGCGGCTTCTGCGCCGTGCCCAAAGGCAGGCCCGAACCGATTGACCTGGAGGAGCCGACCCGGGTCGCGCAGGCGGTGGCCACCCTTGGACTTGCCTACGCCGTAATCACCAGCGTTAACCGCGATGATGACAATCTGGGCGCCGCCCAGGCCTTTGTCAGCGTCATCCGGGAGATTCGCCGGCTCTCACCCGGCACACAGGTTGAGGTTCTCACTCCGGACTTCCAGGGTCTGCCCGAGGCCCGGCGCATGGTGGTGGCCGCGCGCCCGGAGATTCTGAACCACAACATAGAGACGGTGCCGCGGCTCTACCCGGTCGCCAAGTCCGGGGGCCGCTACCAGCGCAGCCTGGAGTTTCTGGCCGAGGCCAAACGCGAGGCCGGCAGTCTCGGCGGCGCGGCCTCCCAGGTAACCAAAACCGGAATTATTGTCGGACTGGGCGAAGAGATGCATGAACTGCTCAGCGTCTTCCGCGATCTCGCCGACCGCCAAGTGGACATCCTCACCATCGGCCAGTACCTTCGTCCCAGCCGCGACCACCTCCCGATGTCCCGCTACTACACGCCGGAGGAGTTCGCCTTTCTCAAGCATGAGGCCCTGCAGATGGGCTTCCGCCACGTGGAGTCCGGCCCATTGGTGCGCAGCAGCTACCACGCCCATGAACAAGCTCAATCCACGCAGGCCGGTTTCTGAAGACCGGCTGAGCGTGCCTTTCCTCCGCGCGGGCTCGCGCGGGGCGGTTTCTTCCCGCCTCTTTCGCCGCGCAAGCGTCCTGCCCAGGCCCAAGGCTCTTCCAGAAGATCGCCCGCTTGCGCTGTCAGCTCTGGGAGATGGTCTGGTCTTCCAGTTGCAGCGCCAGACTCTCCCACTCCGCTGTGCGCGCCTGGTGTTTCGCTCGCAGCGCCTCCAGTTCGCGGGCCAGCTCCTGGGCCGCCGTAGCGGAGGTGAAGACGGCCTGATGCCGCTCACCGGCCTGGATCCTGGACTCCATCTCCTGTAGCTCCGCCTCAATCGCGGAGAGCCGATCCTCAATCTGCTTGAGTTTGATGGGGTTCAGCCGCTTGACGCCGGATCTGGAGGCTGGACCGCCTTCTGCGCAAACTCGGGCTCCATCGTCGCTGGCCTGGGTGGCCTCTGCCTCGGCCGCCGGAGCCGTCGTAGCCGCTGCCTGCTTGACCGCCTTGAACATTCCAGAGGCCGCATCGACGCGGGCGTTGGTGACGGCATCGTGCGTGAGCATCCGCTCGGCGTCGGCGGGTAGGCCGCCCTGTTTGCGGAAGATGTAGTCCTCGTAGTTGCCCGGGTAGATATGCACCCTCCGCTCTTCGACCTCGAAGACCCGGGTGGCCAGCCCATCGATGAAGTACCGATCGTGCGAGACGAAGATGACCGTGCCGGTGAACTTGCGAATCGCGTCCAGCAGCACATCCTTGGCGCGTATATCCAGGTGGTTGGTGGGCTCATCGAGCAGCAGGAAGTTGGCCGGGCTCACCAGCATTTTGGCCATGGCGTAGCGGTTGCGCTCCCCGCCGCTCAGCACGCCCAGCTTCTTGAAGACGTCGTCGCCGGAGAAGAGAAAGCATCCCAGCAGCGAGCGCAGCGTCACCACATCCACCCTGGGATTGCCGGCCGAGATGTCGTCCAGCATCTGCGCGGACCCATCCAGCACCTTGTACTGATCCTGGGCGAAGAAGTCGGGCAGAACGTTGTGGCCCAATCGGACGGTTCCGGCAGTGGGCGCCTCCTGACCGCTCAACATGCGGATCAGGGTGGACTTGCCGGCGCCGTTGGCTCCTACCAGGGCGATGCGGTCGCCGCGCTCGATGGTGAAGCTGACATCCTCCAGCACCACCTTCTCCCCGCCGGAGGGTGTTGGGTAGATCTTGGTGAGGCTGCTCACCTCAATCACCGTCCGTCCGCTGGCCGGGGGCTGCGGAAAGCTGAAGTGAATGGTAGCCTCTTCCTCCGGCACCTCGATCCGTTCGATCTTCTCCAGTTCCTTAATCCTCGACTGAACCTGCTTGGCTTTGGTCGCCTGGTAGCGGAAACGATTGATGAAGGTCTCCAGGGCCTCGATCCGTTCGCGCTGGTTCTTGTAGGCGTTCATGAGCAGCGTGCGACGCTCCTCCTTGAGCTGCAAGTACTTCTCATAGTTGCCGTGATAGACCTGCATGCGCTTGTTCCACACTTCCACGGTCTTGTTCACGGTCACATCTAGAAAGTAGCGGTCGTGCGAGATCAACACATAGGCGTTCTCGTAGTTGTGCAGATACTCCTCGAGCCAGTTACGGCTTTCAAGATCCAGATGGTTGGTGGGCTCATCCAGCAGCAGCAGCGAGGGCTTTTGCAGCAGCAGTTTGGCCAGCGCAATGCGCATCTGCCAGCCGCCGGAGAACTCCTCGGTGCGCCGTTCCCAGTCTTCCTTGCGGAACCCCAGCCCGCCCAGCACGGCGCCCACCTGAGCGTCCAGGGTGTAGATGTCATGGTGCAGGAGCAGGTCTGCAATCTCGGAGTAACGGTCGGCGGCCTCAGCATACTCGCGCGACTTCGGGTCGGCGTCGCTCAGGACGTGAGTGAGCCGCTCCTGTTCCTTTTCCATGGAACGCAACTGGTCGAAGACGGAGAGGCACTCCTCGAAGACGG
>JAJYZE010000364.1 GCA_021800195.1 Acidobacteriota bacterium | reverse complement strand
GACGCGCGGGCCCGGCGCCTTCCATGGCTCTTGCGGGCGATCCTGGCGGTAGCGCCCTCCGTGGCCTGTCGAGACGCCGAACCGGATTCGAATTCTTCGCGAGCCCCGCATCTGGACCGGAATCTGGGCCGGAATGATGGACGGGCCGGAATCCGGGGTTGCCTTCAGGCGTTCATCCCCTTAAGATAGGAAGGTCGTCGGGTTCAGGTGCAGAGGCCAGCCATGGTCCGCATCTCCGGCGTCCACCCGAAGTGCGGCTCAGTGTGGTTTGGGACACAGACGAACGCCGAAACCACTGATGAGGATCGTGCAGTGGATTGCCGAAGATAGGGCGGACGCTCAAGCCTCGTCTGCTTGTAAGGGAACCGGTTCTCAATAAGGGAGAGGCTTTGCGGAAGCGATTTGTGGTCTATGTGACGCAGGCGGAGGATGGCGCGGTGGATCGCGTCGGCATTCCCATGCGCTACGTTTACATGTTTGTTGCGGCGGCGGTGGTAGGGGTGTTCTCCATTGCGGGGATGGCGGGATCCTACACGCGGATGCTGGTGAAAGCGGAGTCCGTCAACCGCATGCGCGATGAACTTGCGATGACTCGCAAGGACTATGCCGGGCTGGAGAAAAAGACCCATGAGAAAGAGGTGCAGGAGGCCAGTCTGGGCTCCCTGGCCTTTGAGGTCTCCGCGATTTATGGGCTCACGACGGGAGAGCTGAATCGTATCCACGGGTACCACTCCCATCGGCCGGCGGCGCTGGAGGCGGCGAAAGCGCCTTTGAAGGATGACTCCAGCTTCAACGACGCCAGCTACTACAAGTCACTGGACACGTTCTATGCCCTCAAGGCTACGGCCAGTGAGGGTCTTTCGCTCCAGCCCTTCAATCAGAGTCTGGGAGTACGCAGCGAGCTGAGTAGTTTTGCCTCCATGGAGGATGTCGCTGAGGGCGGCAACGTGCCGGACATGTGGCCGATCATGGGCCCTATCACCAGCGGCTTTGGAGAACGCGAAGACCCCATTCTGGGTAACGGCGAGGGAGAGTTTCATAAGGGCGTGGACATCGGCGGAGTTGATGGAACGCCAGTGCTCGCGCCGGCCGATGGGCGGGTGATCAAAGCTTCCTTGGCTGAAGGCTACGGCCGGGAGATCGAGATTGACCACGGCAATGGAATTGTCACGATTTACGGGCATCTGAGCGGTTATGACGTCATGGTGGGAGAGTCGGTTTTCAGGGGACAGGTCATCGGCTACGTGGGACATAGTGGCCGCGCGACGGGTTCGCATCTGCACTATGAGGTTCTGGTGCGTGGGGTTCCGGTCAATCCGCACCACTACCTGCGCACCACCATGGCGCAACTCGGCGGCGCCGCAGCCCTCCACTAGGCTGGAGCGGGCAAGCCGCGCCGCCGCAGCGCGTCTATGCAGCCAGCGGGCAGCCGCGCCCGGTCTATGCGGAAGCAGCGAGCGGAAGTTTGCGCAAGATGGGATGGCTGCTTGCCCCATTTAGGAGAGTGGATGAGGCTCGGCTCTTCCGAGTGGATGGATCTTCCAAAGAGGGCTTGCGGTGGTGTTCTCCTTTCACTTCGGCCGGTAGCCTGTTGCAGGCCCCCAGGCTTCGGGACAGACTGCAAGCGCTCGGGCGGCGGACAGTGCTCATACAGAACAGGTTCTTCCAAAAGCGCCGTCTTTCGGCCAACTCCGGCAGCTGCAGCGCCGCCGGCGTGACTTCATATCTCGGCTGTCAGTGGGGTTTTCGGCTGCAGCGTGGTGGCTGGAGATTCCCGGAGCCGCAGGCCATGCGAGACGGGCCCGAAGAAAACGAAGGGACGCACGATTGATCTGTCGGGTCTTTTATCACGATAAATGTTTTGATGGTGCCTGCTCGGCGGCGCTGTTCACGCGCTTCCACCGGGAGTGTATCGGAACGGCGGAGCGGTTTGACTATCGCGGGCTGGTGCACCGTGCCGGACTCCTGTTTGAGGAGAGCTGGTTTGATCCCCACGGGGAAAATGCGATCGTGGACTTCAAGTACTCGCCCTCGCCGCTTCTGACCTGGTGGTTCGATCACCATCTTTCGGCGTTCATGACGGTCAAGGATGAAGAGACGTTCCGGCGCGGGCAGGCGGATGGGTCAGGAGCGATGCGTCAGTTCTTCGATCCGGCCTACACCAGTTGCACAAGCCTGATTGCCCAGGTTGCCGGCACTCGTTTCGGGATGGACATCTCGCCGCTCAAAGAGCTGATCTATTGGGCTGATCTCATCGACGGAGCCCGGTATGAGAGTGCTACCTCCGCGGTGGAGATGGCGGAGCCGGCGATGAAGCTCACCCTGGTGATCGAGAGCGCTCCCGATGAGGATGGTGTGTCGATCTCCCGGAGATTCATTCCGCTTTTGGCCGAGATGCCGCTCCAGCAGGTGCTGGAGCAGCCCTTTGTGCAGAGTAGGCTGGGGCCGCTTCTGGAGAAGCATCGCGCGTCTTTGAATCTGATTCGCTCCCGCGCCGTGTGCCGGCGCGGCGTGATCTGCTTCGATATCGCCGACCAGCCTGCCGAGGGATACAACAAGTTCATCCCGTACTACCTGTTTCCGGAGGGCACGTACAACGTGGGGCTATCCAGGTCCAGCTTCCGCACCAAGGTGAGCGTGGGCACCAACCCCTGGACCACCCAACCTGCCGATGCCCTGGCCAACATTGCAGCTATCTGCGAGCGCTACGGAGGCGGCGGACACGCGCGCGTAGGAGCTATCAGCTTCGCGGTAGACCAGCAAGAGGCCGCCCGCGCGGCCGCTCGGGAGATTGTGGCGGAGTTGCAAGCGAGATCCTGAAGCATCTTACCGCCAAGGCGCCCGGTTACGCCTGCAAGAGAACATCCTCAGCGCAGATGCAGCCTGCTGATGTCGTTGAAGAGCACCAGGAAGGTAAACAGAATGATGCAGACGAAGGCGACCTGGTAGACGACCTCCTTGAACTGCTGGTTAACGTCGCGCCGCATGATGCTCTCCACAAGGAGAAAGAAGATCATGCCACCGTCCAGCAGAGGAAAGGGCAGAAGGTTCAGAATCCCCAGATTGAGTGAGATGACGCTGACCAGGTTGAGCAGCGGCC
>JAJYZE010000363.1 GCA_021800195.1 Acidobacteriota bacterium | reverse complement strand
GCGCTGGAGTTGGAGCCGCCGGTACTGCTGGCGCCCGCGTTGCCCGCAGCCCATCGCATCGCGGACCTGGCGCGCTTCATGATCCGCGAACTCGCCGGGGGTCTTCCCATCTCCGTGCGGCAGACGGGGCTACGCGCCGGTGACAAGGCCAGCGAACAGTTCTGGTCTCCGCCGGAGACGCCGCAGGCCGCGCCGGCCGGGGACCTGATCGCCATCACCTCGCCCATGCCTGCCCGGGACAGATTGCGCAGCGTTCTTGCCCGTTTGCGCAGCGCGCTGGATGCCCGCGATCTAGCGGCTGCGCTGGATCATTTGCAGACCCTGGTCCCGGACTATACCCCCAGTGAGACGCTGCGGGCACTGCTTGCGGGCGGCCCGAGCCGGGTTCCCGCATGAGCGGCAACGAAACGGCGCGCGGCCGGCGGAGGATAGGTGTGCTCACCACCTCGCGCGCGGATTACAGCCATCTTTACTGGCCGCTGCGCGTCCTGCAGGACCAGCCGGATGTGGAACTCGGCGTCTTCGCGCTGGGCCCTCATCTCTCACCCAGGTTTGGCTCTACGATCACCGAAGTCGAGCGGGACGGCTTTCCCATGCAAGCCCGCATCGAGTGTCTGCTCAGCTCCGATACGGACACGGGGATGGCCAAGACGATCGGACTTGCCATCCTGAGCCTTGCAGATGCTCTGACAGCGTGGCGGCCGGAGATCCTGCTGCTGATCGCTGACCGCTATGAGATGCTGGCGCCGGCGGCGGTGGCTCTGGCGCTGCGTATTCCCATGGCGCACATTGAAGGCGGGGAGGTCAGCCAGGGAGCGATCGACGATGCGGTGCGCAACGCGCTGACCAAGCTGTCCCATATCCACTTCACCTCCACGGAGACCGCTCGCCGGCGCGTCCTTGCCCTGGGAGAAGAGGCTTGGCGCGTACATCGCGCCGGGGCTCCGTCTCTGGATCATCTGCGCCGTTCGAAGCTTCTTAGCCGCGCGCAACTGGAAGAGCGCCTCGGTATCGCGCTTGACTCGCCAACGCTGCTCGCCGCATGGCACCCGGTCACGATTCTGCGGGACACGAACGCGGAGGCGGAGGCGCTGTTTGCCGCGCTCGCCGCTACGCCCGGACAGTTGATCTTTTGCCACCCCAATACGGATGCCGGCAGTCATGCGCTCATTGAGCGCGTGCGCAGCCTGGCGGCGGCCCGCGCCAACACGCATCTCTTTGTCAACCTCGACGCTGTTTCTTACTGGAGCCTGCTTCAATCCGTGGAGGTGCTCATCGGCAACTCATCGAGCGGAATCATGGAAGCGGCCTCGCTCGGCCTGCCGGTCGTCAACGTCGGCATCCGGCAGCAAGGCCGCGAACGGGCTCGGAATGTGATCGATGCGCCTGCGCAGGCAGATGCCATTCGCGCTGCCATTGCCCGAGCTCTGCAACCTGATTTCCGCAAAGATCTTGCCGGAATGACGAATCCGTACGGCGATGGAACCGCTTCGGAGACCATTGCCCGCGTGCTGAGAACGGTGTCGCTTGACGGGTTGCTGATCAAACAGCCGGCTCCCGTCTGCTCAGGGGTGGAAGATCGATGACAGTGCGCATTCCACTGGCGGCGCCGGATATTACGAAGGCGGAAATCGACGCTGCGACAGCCGTCCTGCGGACATCTCAACTCAGCCTGGGACCGGAACTGGAGGCTTTTGAAGCAGCGTTGGCCAAATACCACGGCGTTGACCATGCAGTGGCGGTGAGCTCCGGCACGGCCGGCCTGCACCTGGCGCTCCTGGTCCTGGGAGTCGGCGAGGGGGACGAAGTGATCCTTCCCTCCTTTGCGTTTATCGCCGTGGCCAACGTAGTCCTGCAGGTGCGGGCCACACCGGTGTTTGTGGATATCGAACCGGTAACGCTGAATCTCGATCCTGCGCTCGTGGAGCAGGCGATCACGCCGCAGACCAGGGCGATCCTTGTGGTTCACACGTTCGGGGTTCCGGCGGATATGGATGCGTTTGCGGAGATCGCCCGGCGGCATCGCGTCCGGATCATCGAGGACGCATGCGAGGCTCTCGGCGCTCAATTCGGCGATTCGCCCTCGACCCGTCGCGCCGGAAGCTTTGGCGATCTGGCCGTGTTTGGCTTTTATCCCAACAAGCAAATCACCACCGGCGAGGGTGGCGCAGTACTTTGCCGCAACCCCGCCCATGCCCGGCGGCTGCGGAGCTTGAGAAATCAGGGGCGTAACCCGGACCGGATGTGCATGGGTGCGGATGCGCGCGGCTGCCGGGAAGCCTCCGGCTGGCTGGAGCACATCGAGCCAGGCTACAACTATCGGCTGGCAGAGCTGGCTTGCGCCCTTGGCCGTGTGCAGTTGAGCCGGCTGGAGCGGATCCTTGCGCTGCGCGACGCCGTTGCCGGAAGGTATGACGCCTTGCTGGCCAACGTTCCGGGTCTCGAGCCGCCGCCCAGGGAGCTTCCGCGCCGGGTGATCAGTTGGTTTGTCTATGCGGTTCGGCTCCCCATCGGCTCAAGCCGGGAACGGGTGCAATCGGAACTTGCGCTCCAAGGCATCGCAACCGGATGCTACTTTTCACCCATCCACTTGCAGCCGGCCTGGCGGGGCCATGCCAGCGCGGCACGGCCGCTGCCGGTTACCCAGGCGGTTGCGCCCCGCATGCTGGCACTGCCCTTTTTCAACCGCATGACTGCGAACCAGCAGCAGGAAGTGGCTGATGCTCTCAAGCAGGCAGTCTCCCTTCCTCGCTGAGCCCTCGATGCGGATGGGTGCGGTTCCGGTGGTTGGGGGTTCAGGCGGTTTGGATGGGCAGTGAAAGAAAGAAAGAGGCGATCCGGGCGGGAGGCCCTGTGGATTCGGGCGCAAACGAACCGTGCGCGGCTGTCGAGGGCCTGGGGAAGAAATACCGACCGGTCAACGGGCGAGGCCTGGCCTTTCACGCGATCAAAGGCATCGAACCAGCAGTTTCTCAAGCACTTGAGCGGTTGCCCGCAGTGGCGCCCGCCGCCGGGATTCGGCGGAATTCGGCCGCGGAGACAGAACTCCAAAGACTGTGCGAAAAGCAGACTGCGCTATTCTTCCGAGCTATTCTTCCGATATCCCTTCGTAGGTTT
>JAJYZE010000362.1 GCA_021800195.1 Acidobacteriota bacterium | reverse complement strand
GGCGGGGTTGAAAGTGGCCGATATGAATCTCGCGCGACGGGCGCGGGAAGCCATCGCAGAGCAGGCCAAGCCAGTCATTGAGCCGGAATACAAACCATCTTCTGTGGTGGTGCCGGGTATCCGCTATCTTGTGGAAGAAACGGCTGACCATGCGCCGATGAGGGACAAGCATGGTGAGATCATGCTGTTTGACACCGAAGCACAAGCATTCGAGGTTCGTAAAATTCTTGGCTTCAAATATCCGATAGTCCCTGTTTCGGTCGAGCAAGAGCCGACCAAGCCAGCGCCCGTCAAGGTGTCAGAGAAGCCCTCTCCAGATCTGACCGATCTTGAAGCCCGACGGCAGAAGTTGGTGGAGTTGGCGAAAGTGCTGAGTGCTGATGCGGTGACAAAAATTGAGGACGTGCGTAAAGCCTATTTGGCGGCGGGATACGTGGTAGAACCGCGGGAAGGGGGAGCGGTTTTTGTGTATCCCCCCGGGGATCTGCTGGAAGCGCGTAAAGCGGTAACTCAAGCTCGCAAAGACTGGAAAGAACGGGCAGACCGAAGCGGAGCGCAGCGGGAACCGATGGTGCCGAAAGCGCAGATAAGTGCTTATGGATCGGAGTATGCCCGCAGGGACGGCTGGAAAGGGACGTTTACTGGCGCGGTGATTGCCGTCGATGAAGGTCATGTCTATGTGGGAGCGAAGGGCGGCGGTGGTGCGCCGCACTTTGTAGCGATACCGAAGGAACGGTTTAAAGCCCAACCATCGGTAGGGCTGTATGCCACGTTCACCCAGGGAGATGCGGAGCGTCCTGCGGGCTGGAGCAAGGTGCTGGGGAAGATGAATGGGCAGGGGCGACTGGTGAGAGACCAGGAGAAAGGCAAGGGCATTGGCGATTAGGGCTCCAGAGCGACAGGGGTGCCCAGGCAAGAGAAGGGCGGAGCGTTGTCACAGTGACAATCTCAAAACCCGTTCATTCCCGGATGAACCGAGAAAAGCAAATCAAGAGTGGATTATGAGAATAATAAGGGACTGATTCAGCTTGTCACTGTGACAGACGTTGAGAGACTCTCAAAAAGGGTCGGTTGCGAGAGGTTTGCACAGGGACAGGATCAGGCCGAATCTTGCGGGTCTGTTTTGCCGCGCTCATGGCTTTTGCCCGTCAAGGTCAGCAGCTCGGCCAGCAGTAAGCGGTTTTCCAGATCCAGCAGGTTTCCCTGATGCATGGCCCCCTCGGCATCCCCGGCATCCAGGAGAGACTTGGCCGCACGGGAGATCTGATGAAGCCGTTCGTGGCGGACGAGGAGACCCGCGAACTCCGGTGACTGACCAAAGCGGCGGGCGCCATCCCCCCGCAACCATTGCCCCAGATGGCAATATGTTTCGGCATCCTCTTCCAGGACATGGGATGGGAATGGATTTTCCTGGCGCATGGCGCGGAGGAATTTCTGTATACGCAGGATATGCCCTTCCAGGATCGGTGGCAGGATATCCATGGGGGGCAAGGCGTCCCCCAGCTTGGGAGCGGGGCGAAAACGAGCTATCCAGGCAGGAATATCCTCGGCAGGAATCGGCCTGGAGAATAGATATCCTTGCAGGTGACTGCAACCCATCTTGGTCAGAAGATCGGCGTGCTCTGCCATTTCCACCCCCTCGGCAATCACCTTCAGGCCCAGCATGCGACTGGCGGTAATGACCGCTGTGACGATGGCGAGATCCTTGGGATCATCGATGATGTCGCGCACAAAGCTCTGATCGATTTTGATGGTATCGGAGGGGAGCTGTTGGAGGTAGGTCAGGGAGGCGTTGCCCGTGCCAAAGTCGTCGATGGCAATGCGTACCCCCAGGCGATGGCAGTTGTTCAGAATGGCTTGCGCCCTTGGCAGGTCGTGCAAGGGTGCAGACTCGGTGATCTCGATTTCGATCTGCTCCGGCCGCAGGCCGGGATGCCTGGCGAGTGCTTCCTGCAGATCCTCCAGAAAACGGGCGTCGAGCAGGTGGCGCGTGCTGATATTCAGCGAGACGAGCAGCGATAGACCCTTCTCTTGCCAGATTGCTCCTTGTCGCAACGCCTCGATCAGGACGAAGCGCCCGATGGGGCGCGCGAGGCGGGGATGATCCAGTGCGGAGAAGAAGGCCGCGGGCGCAAGCAGCCCTTTCTCTGGGTGATTCAAACGGATGAGGGCTTCCACGCCCAGAACTGTGCCGGCGCTGGATACGATCGGCTGGTAGTGCAGGACCAGCCGGTTTTCGTGCAACGCCTGCTTCACCATGCCGTGTATCGCCACTTCTGTTTGTATGGCTTCATCCAGGGCCAGGGTATGCAGATGAAACTGGTCTCGGCCCGCATCCTTGGCGGCATAGAGCGCCATATCGGCGTGCCGTATCAGGGTGCTGGCATCGCTGTCGTCCAGGGCCAGGGTATGCAGATGAAACTGGTCTCGGCCCGCATCCTTGGCGGCATAGAGCGCCATATCGGCGTGCCGTATCAGGGTGCTGGCATCGCTGTCGTCCAGGGGATAGATGGTGACGCCGAGGCTACCGGAAATGCTGACCGCTTCGCCCTCTATTTCCAGCGGCTCGCGGATGGCGGCGAGCAATCGCTCGCAGATGACTTCGAGATCGTCCAAGTGTTCCAGGCCGGGCAGCAGCAGGCCAAACTCATCGCCGCCTATGCGCGCGAGGGTATCCCCTGCCCGCAACTGCGCCTGCAATCGTTGCACTACGGCTTGCAGCAGATAGTCTCCGGCCCTATGGCCCAGGCGGTCATTCACCTGCTTGAATCCATCCAGGTCCAGGATCGCTACTCCCAAAAGCTGCTCGTGCCGCAGTGTTTGATCTCTGGCGATTTTCAGGCGGTCCAGGAAGAGGGTGCGGTTAGGTAACCCGGTGAGGGGGTCGCGTAGGGATTGGTTGCGGATCAGAAGCACCAGTTCCCCTAGATGCGCAAAGGCGTCGTAGTACGCCGATCCCACCCGACGGAAATACCCCTTCTCGCTCACCCCGATCAGGCCTACGCCACGCAGAGCCTCAGATCCGAAAGGAAAGAAGCCGATTTCTTCGATGCGGTTGCGCAAGGCCTTGACCCATTCCGGCGCCTGCGGATCATCCACGGACTGAATGACGGTGTGCCCGCTTTCCAAGGCTTCCCAGCAGGGATCTCCGGCGAT
>JAJYZE010000361.1 GCA_021800195.1 Acidobacteriota bacterium | reverse complement strand
CTGACAATGCCTCCTCTGCGAACGATCTGGGCATACTCGAAAAAGAGGACGCCACGCCGCTCGCGCTGCTGGAGTTGCGCAATGGCGTCTGGGTTGAAAGGCGGAGCGGGGCGAGGCAGTTCGCCGGTCCCCTGGCCAACGGGACTCCGCCAAAGTGGCTCCATCCGGGGTTTAAGGGCGTGGTGGAACAAGACAGGCGGCTTTACCTGTGTGCGGAGGTGAGCGCGCCGCATAACGGGAAGATGGTAACCGTGCTGGCCAGCCGCCCGTTGACCCGGGCTGAGCTCAATGTGTTAGCTGACGGTCTGGGGCGAATCATCGTTTCCCACGCCTACAGCCGCCTTGCGGATTACTCCGCAACCAAGGATGTGCAGGTCGATAAGAACACCGATGTCAAGGTGGTCACACCGGATTTTCTCTTCGCCAAAGGAGGAACGTTTGATGCGGTCTCGAGCGCTCCGCTCGCGCCCTCTCGGCATCCCTACCTGAATCCTCCCATCCTTGCCTCGCCCGTGACGCTGCGGGTCACCTCGTGGAGGACGGGCGAAAATATCTCCGGCCTGCTGGCAGTGATCTCCCGCCCCCGGCTGCTCTACGGAAAGCTGTTCGCCTCTTCGGGGAAGATTGGGGCGGTTGTAAAGGGGGTGCTGCTGGGACTGGCTGCGTTCTTTACCCTGCTGCAAGCCTTCGCTCTGCTGATGGCCTTCGGATTGAGCTGGACGATTACGCGCTCCGTTGCGGAGCTGTACGAGGGCACGCGGGAGATTGACGCCGGGCATCTAGAGCACAGAATCCCGGTGCGGCGCAAGGACCAGCTTGCCGTCCTGGCCGGCTCATTCAATCGCATGGCAGAGTCCGTGAGCGAGCTGCTGGTGCAGCAGCAAGAGAAGGATCGGCTACTGCATGAGCTGGCGATCGCGCAGGAGGTGCAGGCGACGCTCTTCCCCAGTTCGCCGGCCAAGGTGGGATCCCTGGAGGTGCATGGAACCTGCCTGCCCGCCAGATCTGTGGGAGGAGATTACTTTGACTTCATCTTTGGATACGGAAGGGACGAGGGACAGGAAGGGACGCCCTCCGGACATGTGACGCTGGCGCTGGGGGATATCAGCGGCAAGGGAATCTCGGCGGCGCTGCTGATGAGCGCGCTGCACTCGGCTGACAGAGCCTTCAGCGCGGCGGCGCTGGAGTCTGGAGCGATGGTGTCTCCGGCGCAGTTGCTGAGGATGCTGAATGAGCATCTGCGCCGCAGCACGCAGTCCTCGCGCTACGCCACGCTGTTTCTGGCCACTTACGATCCGGCGACGCGGCGGTTGACCTACTCCAACGGCGGGCATCTGCCGCCACTGGTGATCTCCGCGGACGGCAGCGTACGGCGCCTGGAGGAGGGAGGAGCGGTGGTGGGGCTCCTGGAAGGGATCGAATACGAGCAGGCTACGGTGGTCTTGCAGCCGGGGGATCTGCTGGTAGCGTTTACGGATGGGCTGACCGAGCCGGAGCGCGATGAACAGGAGTTCGGCGAACAGCGGCTGACGGAGTTTGTGCGCCACCGGAGAAGTGAGCCGCTGACCACGCTGGCCGCCCATATGCTGGAGGTGGTCAAGGAGTGGATTGGCGACCAGGAGCAGCCCGACGATATGACCGTGGTGCTGGCCCGCCAGAAGTGAGCGGCGCAGCCGCTGCGGGTGGAGCAGAGAATCGGAGGGCGGAGGTCTTGCTGCGGCGTAAAATGGGAAGATATGGCGATTGATTTGAATGCTCCCCTGAAGCTGAGTGATCCCGAGATTGCCGCACAGATCGACAAGGAGGTGCTGCGCCAGCACGAAGGGCTGGAGATGATTGCCAGCGAAAACTTTGTGTCGCGGGCCGTGCTGGAGGCGGTGGGGACGGTCTTTACCAACAAGTACGCCGAGGGGTATCCGGGCAAGCGCTACTATGGCGGATGCGAGTTTGCCGATGCGGTGGAAAACCTTGCCCGGGAGCGCGCCCGGCAGTTGTTTGGGGCCGAGCATGTGAATGTGCAGCCGCACTCCGGCTCGCAGGCCAATGCGGCGGCTTATATGTCCCTGCTGGAGCCCGGAGAGACCGTGCTGGGGCTGGATCTGGCCAACGGCGGGCATCTGACGCACGGGCACAAGCTGAACTTCTCCGGCAAGCTGTATCGCATCGCCGGATACAAGGTGCGGCAGGATACAGAGGTGATCGACTACGACGCACTGGAGGAGCAGGCGATCGCCGAACGCCCGAAGCTGATTGTAGGCGGTGGCTCGGCCTATCCGCGGCAGTTTGATTTTGTACGCATGCGCCAGATAGCGGACAAGGTGGGCGCGAAGTTGATGATCGACATGGCGCACTTTGCTGGACTGGTGGCCGGTGGGGTACATCCCAGCCCGGTTCCATATGCGGATGTGGTGACCACAACGACGCACAAAACGCTGCGCGGACCCAGAGCGGGGATGATCCTGTGCAAAGCGGAGCTGGCTGCGGCCATCGACCGCAGCGTGTTCCCCGGCCAACAGGGTGGCCCCTTGGTGCATGTGGTGGCGGGCAAGGCCGTGGCTCTCAAAGAGGCCTTGCAGCCAGAGTTCAAGGCCTATGCGGCGCAGACGGTGGCCAACGCCAAGGCGCTCTCCGACGCCATGCAGGCGGCCGGATTCCGGGTCGTCAGCGGCGGCACGGATACCCACCTGATCCTGGTGGATGTGTTTGTGAAGGGCATGCTGGGGTCGGAGGCCGAGAAGGCGCTGGGATTGGCCGGGATCACAGTGAACAAGAACGCGATTCCTTACGATACCAATCCACCGTTGAAGCCTAGCGGCATCCGCATCGGCACGCCAGCGCTGACCACGCGCGGGATGAAGGAGGAAGAGATGAGGACCATCGCGGGCTGGATTTCAGAGGCTCTGGAGCACCGCAACGATGAGGGCAGGCTTTCGGCGATCCGTATCAAGGTGAGCGAGATGGCAGAGGCATTTCCCCTGTACGGCTGGTTGAGAGAGAAGAGATAAAAAGCCGAGAGCCGAAGGCCGGGAGCCAAGAACCAAGAGCCGAGAGCCAAGAACCGAGAACCAAGAGTCAGGAACCAAGCGAACCGAAAAGAGAGAGAAGTGCGTGGAGCGGTAGAGTCCGAGCGATCCACGCCAAGCCGGAGAAGAGGAAAGGCGT
>JAJYZE010000360.1 GCA_021800195.1 Acidobacteriota bacterium | reverse complement strand
GCGCGATCTGGTTGGCATAGGCCAGGTGGAACTGCCCGTGATGCAGCACATTCGGAGAGCGCAGGGTGAGCTGCCAGCCCTGAATCAGGGCGTAAGACCAGGTAATGGGCCAGAAGACGTTGGATTCTCCAACGTTGTTGTGGTCCAGCCAGTTTTCTGCTCTGGTCTCATAGTTATTGATCCACAGCGTCCAGTTGCGGTAAGGAATCGTGACGCCGTACTGCCATTGAATATCCCGCTCGCCATGCAACGGCGCAAAGCCGAAGTCCTGGCTGGTCGCGAGCCCCAGCAGAGCCCCCGTCGCAGTGGACAGCGGCGGCGCCTGGTAGTAGTAGCCATAGAATCCGCTGAACACCCACTTCAGATGCGGGACCTGCAGGGCCGCTCCGAACCGTGGATCATTGGCTTGCTCCTGGATGGTCGAATCGAACTGCGACGAACGCAGCCCAAGAATCAACGTGAACCACGGTGTCACTTTGAAGGTATCGTTCACCCATTCCTCGACCAACCCTCCATTCACTTTGATGGAAGAGGCGGGAACGTTGGGCGTGCCGGCCGTGGGGCGCGCGAACACGTTATCGAAGTAGTTGTATTGCTGCTGATAAAAACCGTAGAAGCCGGCCTGAAGCTGGTTTTTCCAGAAGGTTCGCGTGAAGTCCGTCTGCGCCCCCGCATAGCCGGCGTTCTGCTGAATGGTGGAGCGCACCGGAGTATCGTGCGCGCCGCCGTGATAATCTGCGCCGTTGTAGTGATAGAACGGGGAGATGGTGAGGATGGTCTTGGGACCGAAGGTATGAACCCAGGAGAGAAGCGCGTAACCATCCGGCTCGACTTCAGCGTCGTGCAGACCATAGCTCGGAGACTCCCCTGAGGATTCCAGAATCCGGTTGCCGGAGGAGTTGGGATTGGGATCAATCGGGATCTGATAATAGTCCCGCATCAGCGAGGCGATGAGCCGAAACTGGTTCCGGGCGTCGGCGTTGAAGATGAATGTGGCAAAGCCTCCAAAGCCATTGGCCGCGTCATTCACGTCCTGCGCGATCGGGGTCTGGAGCCCATAGGCGCTACGATTGCCGTTCAGGCTGATATAGTAGGCTGACGTTTCGCTGTGAGATCCGCAGCTCAGTTGATTGTCCGTCTGATAGAAGTTCCCCGCCGTAATGTCCAGATCGCAGTCGCGGTTGTACTCAAAGCCGGTGCGCGGCTCCACGTTGAACATCCCATAGGTACGGTCTCCATAGTCAGCGTCGAAGCTGCCGCTGAACGCCTCCAGGTAATCGATGTCCCGTGGGTAGATCTGGGGTCCGAGATTGGTGGCAATGTTGGTGTTGGGAATGGGGACGCCGTCGATCAGCCATTCAAACTGATGGCCGCCCAGCATATGCAGCATGTCGTGGGTGACATAGGTAGCGGGAACGTAGTCGGTGATCATCTCCATGTCGTTGGTGAGGTTGGCGCCCGGAGTCTGCTGAATCGTTCTCCGGCTCAGCAGGGTGGTCGGAGTGGCGCTGTCCGTCGTCACCTGCCCCGGAGTCTCGTAAACCGTGACAAGCTCCTTGGCGCCTTCCATAGCCAGTTGAAGATGCAGCGCCGGACGCGTATCGGACTCGACGATCACGTCCTCGCTCGCCTTCTGAAAACCCTTGTACGATGCCGTGACCGTATAATTCCCAATCGGCACGGAAGTAAAGAGAAACTCGCCATTCCTGTTAGAGTCCTGCGATTGCGTGAAGCTGGAGTCTTTCGCGTTCAGCGTCACGCGCGCCCCGCGAATCGGGCGGTGCTGGGGATCGTGGACCACGCCGCGCACCGATCCGAAGATGGTGGCGAATGCGGGCAGGGACGCGGTGAGCAGCACACAGGCCACAAGGAATGCATAGCCTCGCACGGATCAAAAACCTCTTTCTTCGCGAGCCTCTTTCTTCGCGCAACGGTGCAGAGGCTCAGGAACACAATCGGGACCGCCATCCGAGCTCGAATCAGTGGCTGCGCACCGCTCATCATATCCCGCAGGGGAGCCCTGCAACGCCGACCTGGGCTGCGGCACATTGTCGCACCCGGGTCGACCGCCAGCCCGAGTCTTATGATGAGAGGCAGCATGAACGAGGCAGCGGCAGCGGTTGCATCGGAAGATCCCTCGGCGCAGCAGGTTGCCGGCGGCCATCCCGCCCTGGCCAAGGACGACGCTCCCAATCTGGCTTTGCCCTGGGTGGTTCGCCTGCGGTATGGAATGCTTGCCTGGGCAGCCGCCACGCTGGGCGGAGCGGCCTGGGGCCTGGGACTCGGGAGCGTCTCGCTGTGGGTGTTGCTGCCGCTGGTCTGCGTTCTGATGACCAACTGCTCCCTCCAGCGCGCCTCGCGCAGCCCGGTGCGTTCGCCCCGGGCGATGCTTGGAGCCATCTTCACCCTGGACACTCTCTGCCTGACCTTCGTGCTCGCCCTGACGGGCGGACCGATGAACCCCTTCAGCCTGCTCTACCTGGTTCAAATCACGCTGGCCGCGGTCGTGCTGGAGAGGAGCTGGACGTGGGCGCTGGGCGGCCTCTCGGTCCTCTGCTTTGGACTGCTCTTCTTTCTGCGGCTCCCTTTTCGCGGGCTGCATGTCTCTTCTGCCGAACAGGAACTTCTTCCTCATCTAGTGGGCATGTGGTTCGCCTTTGTCATTGCGGTTTTCCTGATCAGCTTCTTTACCAGCCGCGTGACCCATGCTCTTCGCCTCCGCGAACAGGAGGTACGGGCGTTGCAGGAGCGGCTTGCGAAGCACCAGCGGTTGACTTCGCTGGCGACGCTGGCAGCGGGCGCCGCCCATGAACTGGGCACGCCGCTGGGAACCATCGCGGTGGTCGCTCGCGAGCTGGAGCGTTACTCCTCCACATTGCAGGCCGGCGAGGCGTTGCGCGAAGACGCGAATCTGATCCGCTCCCAGGTTGAGCGCTGTCAGCGCATCCTGCAAAGGATGAGCGCGGACGGAGCAGAGCCCGTCGGCGAGTCGCCTCGAACCATCGAAGTCAGTGATCTCCTGCAGCAGACGCTACAAGAGATCTCTGCCGCGCGGCGCTCGCAGATCCGGGTGGAGGCCATTCCCGTCTCCGCCGCGCTGTTCCTCCCGGTGCGGGCTACGGTCCAGTCGCTGACCGCTCTGGTCAGCAATGCGCTCGACTCCGGCCCGCAGGATGTTGAGGT
>JAJYZE010000359.1 GCA_021800195.1 Acidobacteriota bacterium | reverse complement strand
GATACGGCGGCACGTTTACGGCTGCATCGCGGATGCGGCTGGCCTTGCTGCCGGTGGGCTACTCGGACGGGCTGCGCAGGGCGGCATCCTCTGGGGTGGGCAACGGCTGGGTGATGATTGCAGGGCGCAGAGCGGTGGTGGTGGGCAGAGTGTCCATGAACCTGACCACCGTGGACATCACGCAGATCGAGGGAGTGGAGGTGGGCAGCGAGGTGGTTTTGCTGGGTCCGGGCGTGACGGCGGACGACCATGCCGGCTGGAGCGGAACGATCTCCTACGAGGTTCTGTGCGGGATCCGGGCGCTGCGGACGTGAAGGCAGACGGGGTGAGTCAGCGGGTGAGGCAACGGGGTGAGGGAAGAAGGCATGGCGAAGCGCGTGAGCCTGTGTCGTGCGCCACGGCATCCGGCATCCGCCGGACAGTAGACTGAGAGAAGATGCTGGCACGGCTTTATGCAAAGTGGATGTATGCGTGGGAGACAGCGCTGACCACCCGGGATGAGAACCGGGTGGAGCGGCCGCTGGAGTGGGGCTTCGAGCACCTGGCGGAGTTCGGTGGGGAGGAGATGGCCGGACGCGTGGAGCGCGGAGAGATCTCCGGGCTGGAGGCGATGACCGAGCTGAACCGGAGAATGGTAGCTGAACCGCAGAAGTTCTATGCCTACCAGACGCCTGGGGACTTTCGGATCGAGCAGCACTTTCCAGCGCCTTACCCCACCAATGTGCGTCCGGAGACCCTGGAGCAGGAACGTGAGTGGAGGCGGCGGGCGGAGGCGGGCGAGCTGCGCAAGGAGCCCTTTCTGCGCTTTACCTCCTGGGTCACCACGCCGTACCCGGAGAACGATACGGTCAACGCCAGATGGTATGAGGCCCGGGCGGGAGCGACCGGGGTGGACAGCAAGGGCAGGCCGCAGCCCCGGCAGGCGATGATCGTGATGCCGCAGTGGAACGCCGATGCATTCTCCCATAATTCGCTCTGTGAGATGTTCAACCGCTTCGGCATCTCCTGCCTGCGGCTCTCCAAGCCGTACCACGACGTACGCCGGCCACCGGAGCTGGAGCGCAGCGACTACGCGGTGAGCGCGAATGTGGGGCGCACCCTGGCCGCATGCCGCCAGGCGGTGGTGGATATCCGGAGCTGCGTGGACTGGCTGGAGTCCCAGGGCTATGAGCAGTTCGGGATTCTGGGCACCAGCCTGGGCAGCGCCTACGGGTTCATCGCCGCCGCCATGGACCCGCGTCTGCGGGTGTGCGCATTCAACCATGCCAGCACCCAGTTTGGCGATGTGGTGTGGACGGGGCAAAGCACCCGCCACATCAAGGCCGCCTTCGAGCACGCCGGTCTGAGCCAGGATCAGGTCCGCGAGATCTTCGCCGGGGTGAGCCCGATGAGCTTCATGGAGAGGTTTGCGGCTAGCGGCGGGCCGCGCTGGGAGGGAGACAGGCCGCGGCGCACCTTGGTGGTCTATGCGCCCTATGACCTGACCTTCGTGGTGCAGTACTCCCGCGAGGTGTTAAAGAACTTTGACCGCCATGGCGTGGACTATGTGGCCAAGGTGCTGCCCTGCGGCCACTATACGACCGGAGAGACGCCGTACAAGTATCTGGACGGATGGTATCTGGGGTCGTTCATCTGGGGAGCGTTTCGCAGGCTGCGGATGGAGGAGTGAGGGCTGGAACGGAGCGGCGGAGGGCAGCGGGGGCCAATCTTTTGCAATCCCAGGTTCCGGATCTTCCGAGCTGGAGAAGCCGCAGAGGTTCCAGAGGCTGCAAAGCGCTGCGGGACCGGATTCGCCCCGTGGCTCCTGGCGCAATGGGCCTCCGAGCAGCGTTTCCGCGCGTCAGGCGGCGGTGGCAGATCCGTTGACCCAGTCATGATTTTCACGCAAGAAAATTTGGCGGAAGGGTTTTGAAGATACCGCTATCAGGAGTTCTGGAACCCGTCGAAGGATGACCCGCGTATCGACCTTGACTCAGGAATGAACGATGCAGGTGAACGAGCATCTGACCGACCAGGCGATCTGGTTCACGTCCGGGAATGGTTAGACTAAAGTTATGAGTTGATGGAAAACATCGCTGTGAGCTCTTAAAGAAATCGCTGATTCCCTGCTGGATTTTTCGAGGCTGCCCGTTGCCGGGGCCACAAGTTGATTTGGGTTGGCCGAAGGCTCCGTCTTGCCTAGTCGCTTCCTGCCGGGGGCGATTTTGGTTGGCGAATTGCATTTTTTCCCTTGGAAACCCTTCCGCGGAACGCCAAGAGGGTCTCTGGGACGTAGTGATCGCACTGGCTCGATGAAGGGGTCCTCAGAGTGAGTAGAGCCGCTCACGAGGGATTACCCTGACCGAATGGATTCCCTCGGAAGAAACTGGCAAGATGGGCTAGGCATGGGCCAGCAGCTTTTGGCGCTCGACTGCTCTCTCTTGGGCAGGAAGGCAGGAAGGCTTTCTCTGCTGAGGGCGCAGGAGGAGCTTTGCGGCAACGGAGATGAAGGTTGCCGGCAGCGTGGCGGTGACGGAGACCGGGGACGGTATGGACGGCGAAGTTGAGTGAGATCGGGAAAGTTCGCGAGCCATGGTTGCGGTTGACCCCCGCTCGATACAGGGCCTGGTGGAGCCGGCGCAGCCGTGTGGCCAAGCTCTCCGTGGCGCTGCTGGCCCTGATCTCGCTGGGTTCGCTGGCGAGCGCGATCCATATCGCCCAGGAAGCAGTTGATGTTCTGCAGTTGCTCTGCTGGACGGTGCTGGGGCCGCTGCTTCTGATTCTCTTCTTGCGCTGGTTTACCAACCGCGTGCTGTGGAAGGTGCGCAACCGCCTGATTCTCACCTACCTGCTGATGGGACTGGCTCCGGTGGTGATGGTGCTGACGCTGACCTCAGTGGCGGCCTATATGTTGGCCGGGCAGTACGCCACCGATATGGGTCTCTTGAGCTTAAGGCACGCCCTGGCGCGGGTGCGGGATGAGGCGGGAAGCGCGGCCGTCTACGGCACGCAAAGTGCAGAAACCGGACAACGAAAGGCAGCGCCTGTCCGCCAGACGGTTGCCGACGCCGATACAAGAGATGCCTCTGACAATGCCTCCTCTGCGAACGATCTGGGCATACTCGAAAAAGAGGACGCCACGCCGCTCGCGCTGCTGGAGTTGCGCAATGGCGTCTGGGTTGAAAGGCGGAGCGGGGCGAGGCAGTTCGCCGG
>JAJYZE010000038.1 GCA_021800195.1 Acidobacteriota bacterium | reverse complement strand
GCGGATGCCCAGCATCTCCGGTAGCCAACCGCTGGGCGTCTGCATGCACGCGGGGCCGTAGCTGGTGGCCTCCCGTACTCCGCTCCAATGGGGCGCCGGTTGCGGCGCTCGCCAGCGCAGATTGCCCACTGGCTGGGCCGAGAATGGAATGCCGAGAAATGCGGCACCCAGCGGTGCGCCGCTCAGCGGAAGTCCCTCCAGCCTGCCTGCGGGGATCCTGACCTGAGGCGTCGTCTGTGCCGGCAGAGGCGCTACGCACACCACGGCGATCGCCGTGGCCGCAGCCAGCCGCGATGCATCGAGCGCGCCGCGAACCGCAGCCCTGCGCCAGATTCCTGCGCAGCCTCGCGTGGTCGGACGGGCTTTTTTGCCTGCTGCAGGCCAGTCTGCGCGGCCACGCAGGAACAGCGGCGCCTGATGGCGTACGATCATCGCCGAGAAAGCTTTCCGAACATGCAAGTTGAAAACCCTCAGAAGAAAGGTAAGTCCTGGGCTGAAACAGCAGAGCTGCCATCGCGTCTCATCCAATTTAGTGTTGATACTGGAAGACGCCGCACAAGCTGGTAGAGTCGGAGTTGCTGAGAGCATCCTGCGTCAGCACCGGCGCTCGGGAACTGGAAAAGAAGGCGAGCTGGAGTGTCCGGCCATCGGTCTGCGTGGCCATCCACTTGACATCTTCGCCGCCACACAGGGTGTTCTTGTGGGCAAAGCGCTTGTTCCCAGGGATATTCAACCGGTAAAGGCTACCGGAGCCAGGTGCGTTGAGATCGACGCCGAAGACGGCGCTTCTCTCAGCCGGGGTGAGAGCCCGAATCTGCGCCATCCAATAACTCGTGGATAGGTTGATGGAAATCTTTTCGCTGCTGAGAGAAACGTCTCCTGTGATCGACCGGGCATTGGAACCCAGAGCCCGCCAATACCCCGCCTCCTGAGCGGCCAACAGTGGGCAGAGAGTGAGAAGTCCGACCAGAAAAACAGAGTTCCGCTTCAATAGCTTCATCTCCTGAGCATGACACCAGCCCTGAACTTTGAGCAACCCCGGCCGGTCGGATAGGCTGGCCATGCAGCCACTTCGCTTCGGTGAAGCAAGCCAGGCTCGGCCGACTGCTCTTAGCTTTGCTCATCAAACTCGCAGCCTTGTCCCGGCGCTACTGTGGAAGCGGAGGCGGGTGTTTGGTCAGCGGTTGAGGAGCCGCCTCCGGGGTAGGCGCCGTAAGGCCGGGAATCAGGGGGGCCGAGGTGACGCCGCCGGCGGCGGCATCCTTAATGCTGATGTGATAGCGATCCAACGTCGTCGAGAGAACCTGAAACAGAGCCGCGCGGTCCTTGGCGTAAGTCGCGGTATCGGAGATCAGAGTATCCTCTGCGGTCGCCAGATTGCGTTGCTGCTGGAGCACGTTGGCGCTGGTACTGGCGCCGAGCCGATACTTCTTCTGCTCGGCAAGGAAGCTTTGCTCGGCGTAATCGCGCTGCGCCTGGGCCGCAGCCACCTGGGCGCGGTCATTGGTCAGGGCGTAGCGGTCGTTGATGATCTGCATACGAATCTGGGTATAGAGCTGCTGCAGGCGCATCTCGGACTGACGCATCTCCATCTGGGAACGAGCGGCATCCGCCTGCGCGACGCGGTTGCGCAGGGGAATGTTGATGTTCAATCCAACACCCTTGTTCGGCGCGGAGTTATTGAAGACCGACTCAAAGGTTGCTCCGTAGGACACCGTGGGAAAGGTTCCAGGAGGATAGGCTCCCGTCCCCGTCAGCAGGTTCTCCGCATACGCGCTTTGCGCGCCACCCAGACCCATGCCTCCATAAAAGGCGTAGGCATCCACGGTAGGCAGCAGGCCATTCTTCAACGCTTTGATGGTGATCACATCATTCTTCATGTTAAGGACCGCCTGCTCGATCTGGGGGTTGTTGGCTTCGGCCTCCTGAACCAGATCGTCCACTGGCATATCCTCCTCCGTGAGCCGTTCCAGCGAGATCCGGTCAGTGGGAATGATGGGAGCGCTGGAGAATTTGGCGTCATTCAGATTCCGCGCAATCGCCTGCTTCATGATGAGCTGCTGGTACTCCAGTTTGGTCTGCGCGGAGATCAGCGCCTGCTTATCGGCTGCCACTGACGCATCGGAATTAACCACGTCCAGGGGAGCCAGCGTGCCGATGGCCAGTTGCTTGCGGTTGTCCTGGGAGAGCTGCGTGGATTGCGCCAGAGCTCGCTCCTTGGCCTGGACGTCCTCATAATCGCTGACTAGATCCCAATAGATGTCCTCCACCTGATTGATCGTATAAAGAAGCTGCTCCCGGAAGGAGGAGTCCGTGATGCGGCGATCATTTTTGGCCTGAATGATGAACCGGTGGTTCAGATCAATACCAAAGCCCTGCAGCAGATGCTGGGTGATCTGGGCGTTGAAGGTCGAGGTGACCAGGGGACTGTAGTCGACAAAGGGATCGTTCGTGGTGACGCGAGAGTTCTGGAAGGTCACCTGGAGCAAGCTGCCTGTGACGAAGCCCTGTGTATAGCCGAAGTTGAAGGTGCCGGTGTTGGTATACAGCGAGGGCAGACCTCCGCTGAAGAGTTCATTGGATTGGGCTTGCACGTTGGAGTTGTACTCCAATTGGCCGGTCACTGACGGGTCCAGCACCTCTGGCATGGGGCCGCCGCCGTTGGTGCTGAGAACCAGGCCGTTGGCTCCGGTGCCACCTCCGCCGGCGCTGCTCGATGTACCGCCCGGCCCGCCACCACCGGCGACCGCGGTTCCCGTGGTGCCCAGCGTATTGCCGATGATTCCCGTCGAAACGCCGCGTAGGGAACCGCCCGCACGGGCGCGGAGCAGGTCCGTGTCTGCAATGTCAAGATTGATCCGGGCGATGGCGATGTCATAGTTGTTCTCCAGGGCGAGGGTGACGGCATCGGAGAGGCTGAGATAGATTTCGCCATTGTGGAACAAATCATAGAGGTGCGGCGTATTGTGAAGGCGAGGTGCCGGGTAGTACGTGGGGGTGTACCAGCGGAAAGGGTTGGGAAGCCCATATTTGCCGTGGCTGTAGTCATGGGCCGTGGGGCGAAGAAAGAGAGGCCCGGCAGAGCTGGGCCGGGGTGCCTCCGGTAGCGCGGAACTGTTGGAGGACTCACCTGCAACGGCCGAGGCAGGAACCGCCTGAGATGAGGAGGAGAAGGTTCCGGTCTGCTGCGCCGCGGCTGATGGAATGATTCCAGCCAACGTAAGAAGCACGCAGGCGCTCGCCTGAAGATTCCTTAGTTTCACGATTCACTTCTCCAACACACGGCTCGAGTGGCTTGTAGCCGGAATTCGATTGCGAACGCTGTTCGGATTTAGATACGGCGGCCGGCATGAGTTGGTTCCAGACCACGACCCTCTGCGCAGATGCCGACAGCCAGTTGTCCCTCGGCTGTGGCAATGATCTGCGGTAACAACCTCTCCCAAAGTATATCGGTCAGCCCGCAAGCGGCTCTCTACAATCAGAGTCATGGCAGATGCGATGAGTCGCTCTTTTTGGAAGATCGTGGTGAGCTATGACGGGACAAACTTCCACGGATGGCAGGTTCAGCCCGGCCAGCCGACGGTACAAGGAACGTTGGCGACGGTCTTGAAGAAGTTAACCGGAGAGACTGTGCTGCCGCAGGGTTCCGGGCGGACCGACGCCGGAGTTCATGCCCTGGGGCAGGTGGCCAGTTTCTCGCTGCGCGCCCCGCTTCCGCCGGAGAACCTGCTCCGGGCCATGAACCGCCTGCTGCCTGGAAGCGTGCGTGTTCTGCGCGCGGAAAGGGTTGGGGAGGAATTCCACGCGCGCCACGATGCGCTTGGCAAAACCTATGAATACAGAATCTTCGAGCGCAAATTGCCGCCTTCTGCAGAGAGGATCTGTTCGCCGTTCCTGACCCCGTTTGTCTGGGACTGCCGCTGGGCGCTGGATGCCGCATCCATGGCCCAGGCAGCCGAAGAGTTGCTCGGCACGCACAACTTCGCCTCCTTTGCCGCAACCGACCCGGAGTTGCGGGCACGCGAGGAACAGGACAAGGATGGGGAGGAAGGAACGTCGGGCCCCAACCCCGTGAAAACCATTGACCACTCCTCCGTGTTCCGTCAGGACGGGTTGCTGCTCTACCGTGTCACCGGAAGCGGATTCCTCCACCACATGGTGAGAAACATCGTAGGAACCCTGGTGGAGATTGGGCGCGGAGCCATGGAGGGCGAACAGCTTGCGAAGATTCTGGAAGCACGCAATCGTACGCTGGCCGGACCCACTGCCCCGGCACGCGGGTTGTTCCTGGTGAATGTGGATTATGTTGGGAGTACGCACCGCTTCGGGGGCGAAACAGCCCTGAGCTATGGAAACAGCCCTGAGCATCCGAATGCAACCTCGATCTCCGGAGACCGTCCTTGAGCGCCGCGCACCATCTTCGCATCACCCAACTCGCCAGTGATCGCCGTCTGCACCATGCCTTCGCCTGGCTGCATCTGCATGAGGCGCAGTTGCGGCGTTGGCAGTTGGAGTTTCTCGCCATTCCGGCGCCGCCCTTCTCCGAATCCCGGCGGGCAGCGTGGTTCTGCGAGCGCTTCCGAGAGCTTGGATTATCTGAGCCGAGGCTAGATGCGGAGGGCAACGCGGTTGCCGAACTGCGGCCCTCACCGTCTGCCTCCTGCCCAGCCGTTGACTCCGTCTCCGCATCTGCCGTGGTTTTGCTCTCGGCGCACCTGGACACGGTCTTTCCTTCTGGAACGAACTGCTCGCCGCGAGAGGTGGAGGCCCATATTCTGGGCCCAGGAGCGTGCGACAACGGCGCCGGTTTGGCCGGGTTGCTCGGCTTGGCGGCGGCGATGCGCCATGCCCAAATCCGTCCGGATTGCACGATTCTCTTCGCAGCCAATGTGGGCGAGGAGGGTGAGGGCAACCTGCGCGGCATGCGCCACTTGCTTCAAACGGAACCCTACGCCGGCAGAGTTCGAGCCGCCATCGCATTGGAGGGAGCCGGCGAGCGAATCGTGGTTGACCAGGCTCTGGGCAGCCGGCGGCTGCGCATTACCCTCTGTGGACCAGGTGGGCACTCCTGGGCGGACGCGGGGCGCGCCAACCCGATCCTGACCATGGCGGCAGCGATGCTGGAACTGAACCGGACGCCGTTGCCGGCGCGGCCCAGGACGACGCTGAACTGGGGAGTGATCCGGGGGGGAAGCTCGGTGAACTCAATTCCCGAGTCCGTAACTGCGGATCTGGATCTGAGGTCGGTCTCTGGCGGCGAGCTAGACCGGCTGGAGTTGCAGGTACTCCAGACGCTGCAGCGGCTGGTCGAGGCGGAGAACCGGCGGCACGGGATGAAGACCCTTACCCTGCAAGCGAAACGGATCGGCGAACGCCCCCTGGGCAGGCTTGGGGCGGGTTCCGGGCTGGCCACGAGTCTGCGAGCCGTGGATCGGCACCTGCGGATTGTCACCGAGAGACGGATCGGATCCACGGATGCCAACCTGCCGCTATCTCTGGGCATCCCCGCGCTGGCCATCGGCGCGGGTGGCCGGGGATGGGGGATCCATACGCTCGATGAGGGCTATGATCCTACCGGACGGCACCTGGCCCTTCGCCGGGTGCTTCTGCTCCTGCTCGACGCTTGTACCCTGAGCGGGCAAGATGCCTCCCCAGCCCAAGCGGATGCGGAGACGGCTTGGGACCCCAAAACCAGTGGAGTACACTCCTTGACGTGAGATCTTCTGTTTGCAAGCTGGTTCTGCAAACCGTGACCGGCGGTCATCGAGCGTCGCTTGCCCCAGCGGAGATCTCCAGGGCATGATCGCAGGGCCTGGAGGTAAGTTGCGAAGATCCCATAGCCTGGCGGCGCATCTTCTCCTGCTGGGGGTGGCGGTGGTATGGGGAACCACCTTTGCGCTGGTCAAGGCAGCGCTGGCCGATGCCTCACCGATGATCTTCAATCTGCTCCGCATGACGCTGGCCTTTGCTGCGCTCGTGGCGATCAACCTTCCCGACCTGCGCCAGCTAAAGCCGGCGGATCTCAAGCTGGGGGCAGCCGCAGGTTTGTTCCTGGGGCTGGGATACCAGTTGCAAACCACCGGGCTGATGTACACCACAGCCTCCCGAGCGGCCTTCATCACCGGCCTTGTGGTGGTGATGGTGCCCCTGATGAGTGCGATCCCGGGGCTACGCCCGCGACCCGGTGGCCGCAGATCTTCGCTGGCTGAGGCCGGCAGCGCTTTTGCTGAGAAGATTGCTCCGGCCGAGCGCTCGTTTCCACTTCCAGACTTCGCCTCCAGCCAAAGAATCGAGTCTCAACCTTCATCCCGGCTCGACTCCCCTGCGGATGACACATCCGGGCTACGTCCGAATTTAGACACCTATGTGGGAGCGCTGGTGGCATTCGTTGGCCTGGCGCTGCTGACCTCGCCCCAGGCGACGGGTCCGGAGCCGTTCTCTGGAATTCATTTGGGAGAGTGGCTCTGCCTGGGCTGTGCGGTTGCCTTCGCCGCCCATCTGCTCGCCCTGGCCAAAGCCGCCTCCCGGGTCTCAGCCCGCAGGCTAGGAACCTTGCAGATTGGCTTTGCGGCAGTCGTCATGCTTGTCACCCTGCCGCTGGGAGGGCCGCTGCGCTTTCACAGCGCGGGAGTCCTTTGGCTCGCCCTGGCGGTCACCTCGGTGCTGGCCACGGCGGCGGCCTTTACTATCCAGAGTTGGGCACAGCAGCATTTGCCCGCTTCGCATACGGCGCTGATTCTCACCCTGGAACCGATCTTTGCGTGGCTCACCTCCCTGTTCTTCCTCGGCGAACATTTGGGACGGCGGGGAATTCTGGGAGCGTTTCTGATCCTTGCTGGGATTCTGGTGGCGGAGTTGCGGCCCGTGACGCACGGACGCAACCAGCCGCTGCCTTTAACCGGAGCCTGATAACCGGAGCCTGACGAGTCTTGTGCTGCCCTCCCCACCCGTCAAAAACATCCTCCACGATTCACCCCACTCCCATGAAGTCCGAAAGGATAACCCTCTGTACCCTCCCCACCGTAGCCGATCCGATCGCGGCGGAGATGCAGAAAAGCTGCAAAGATGCATACACTGGAGAAGGCTCTGCGCCACGGGATGCTAAACCCGATCAGATTCCCCCGCGACTTTTCGCAAGGACTGACGTCTATCCCCACGGCGAGCAAAAATCTGCAAGCCAAACCTGCTGAGCAGGTTACCTCGGCGTCACCGCAAAGCATCAGATGAATGGAACGAATCCAGAACGAGGGAAAACACTATCATGGAAGCATTGAATCGATTTGGACAGGCTCTTTGGAGAAAGACTCGCCAGGGACGCATGTCGACCATATTTACGATCCTTGGAATACTTTCCGCCTGCGTTTTGGCCGGGTCGATTCTGACCGGAAACGTCAGCGCCAAGCAGGCCGTCGATAGCAGTGACGCGCAGCCTTTGGTCATTCCCAATCCGGTCACGCTGTCCAACGGTTTCTCGGCCATCGTCAAGCAGGTTGGTCCGGCGGTGGTGAACATCAACACCGAGACCCTGCCCAAAGAGAGCAACAACGGCGGAAACGGTGGACAAATGGGCCAGGGCGACCAGGGAATGCAGGACTTCTTCAACCACTTCTTTGGATTGCCGGGAGGCAACGGTGGCCAGCAGAGTCAAGGCCCAAGCCGTGCACTGGGTTCGGGCTTCATCGTCGACCCGCGCGGATATATCCTGACCAACTACCATGTGATCGATGGAGCGGACCGGATCTATGTGAAGCTCTCCTCAGACCCCCAGAACTCGCCCGATCCGGGCCGGCTGGCGACCGTGGTCGGTTTCGACAAGGATACCGACATCGCCGTCATCAAGATTCATAGCGACAAGCCCTTGCCGACGGTCAAGATCGGCAACTCGGACAGTGCACAGGTGGGTGACTGGGTGCTGGCCATCGGCGAGCCCTTTGGGCTCTCCCAGACCGTCTCGGCCGGCATCATCTCGGCCAGGAACCGGTCCATCGATGAGGGAGCTGACGCCCATCAGGTGGCCAAGGGTGAGTTCCAGAAGTTCCTCCAGACGGATGCCGCCATCAACCCCGGCAACTCCGGCGGACCCCTGGTCGATATGGCCGGCCAGGTCATCGGCATGAACACGGCGATCTACACCCAGTCGGCGGGAAATGAGGGCATCGGATTTGCGCTGCCCTCCAACACCATCGTCAACGTCTATAACCAACTCATCGGACCGGAACACAAGGTGGTCCGCGGCTCCATCGGCGTGCAGTTCCAGGCCAACACCTCCTCGGCGGTCGCCAAGATGTATGGCTTCCCCAACGGCGGCGTGATTGTGAGCGAAGTGGTTCCTGGCGGGCCGGCAGCCAAGGCCGGCGTGCAGCCACAGGACATTATTGTCTCCGTGGACGGAAAGCCGATCCGAGATGGGGATGAGTTGATCAGCATCGTCTCCGACAAGCATCCGGGAACTACCATCAGCCTGGGCATCATTCGTTCCGGCAAGCACATCACGTTGGCTTGCGGCGTCGAGGACCGGAACAAGCTTTACGCCAATATGGGCAACGGCGCCGGGACGTCCAATCAGGCCTCACCCAGCAACGCTGGAGAGACGAAGTTTGGCGTCTCCGTGCAACCCACCACCGCGGAGATAAACAGCGCTCTGCACATCACCGGTGGCGTCGTGGTTACCAACGTCAAACCGGGCTCCTTCGCCGATGCCATCGGTCTGTATCAGGGTGCGGTGATCACGGAGATCAACCGCAGGCCTGTGACGGATGTGGCTGGGTTCAACGCTGCCGCGAGCAGCTTGAAGTCGGGTGACGATGTCGTCTTCGTGGTGCGCAACCCGCAGAACCCAACCGGCGGCGACTCGTTCATCGGTGGGACGCTGCCCTAATCCGGAGCGCTGGTGGAGCAGGAGGGCGCAGACGTTCGCCCCCTCCTGTCTCTGCCGGCACGACGCCGACATCGCTCTTTTTCTTGAAGTTTTTGAACTCCTAAGTTGGAGATGAGGTTCGCGCTCTTGCAGATTCGGGATCTCCTGTGACGACAGGCACCGCAATCCGGCTTGCATCCAGGGTTGGTTTCAAGTAGGCTTATAGAATTTTCAGTGTTGCTGGGTACACCGGACGGGGCGTGCAGTGACGTTTTCATTGGGGAAAACGCCCATAGAGGTCGAGGCGTCGCGTTACACCTGCACTGAAAACGCTTTAGGGTGCGATTCGGGCCGCAGACGAAGACAGAGCCCTGTTGCGACAGAAAGGAACGATCGCCAAGCAATGCGCGCTTTACTCGGAAAGACAATCCGGGCAGCTATCTCGGTCTTTCTCTTGACGCTGACGGTTACGGCATCCGCTTCCGCGCAAGCTTCCACGCAGCCCGCAAACCATCCTGCGACACACTCCAAGGCGCGCTCGCAACGGCGCCGCAGTAGCCGGCATTCTGCCTCAAGGCGGACTTATAGAAGGCGGCATCTGCGCACCGCCCGCTACGCCAGAGGTCCGGCGGAGATGCCCACCGAGCGGGTCACTGAGATTCAGACCGCGCTGATCCGGCACGGATATCAGAGCGGCGAACCGACCGGAAAGTGGGACGCGCAAACGGCGGCCGCGATGCAGAAGCTTCAGGCCGACCATGGCTGGCAGACCAAGATCACTCCGGACTCAAGAGCCTTGATTTTGCTCGGATTGGGCCCCGAGGATACGAGATCGGCACCGAGGCCGTCGACGCAACCCTCCCCGGGCGCGACGGGACCGGCAAAGGAAACGTCAAGCTCCGCAGCCAGCGGCAGGACGACCAACGAGATCGGAGTCTCTGGCCCCGGCACCACCAGCCAGACCCAGATTTTTACTCAGACGCAGCAGCAGTAGCGGGCTCCCTCATTTCATTCCTGACAAGCTCAGCTTCTCCTCCACGGATCGATCTTCCCCCCTCGATGAACGGCCCTTTGCCGGGATGAACAAACCACCGGTGCCGGAGACTGGAGAAGCGGAAACCGGTCTACATCACACTCTGCTTGAAGTATCTTTTCCCAAAATCCGTAACATGGGTCGCGATGCTGGCAGTCGAGCCAGTGGTTCCCAGCTCCATGGAAGAATCCATACCTTCCCTGCGGGCAGGCGAGCCCCTGAAGAGAAGACTCGTTTACCGCCAACTCACCGCCAGATGCCAGCGATGGCCCCGCTGAGCGGATTTGCGCAGCACGGTCTGGTACTCACGAAGCTCGCTGAGAACCTCCGGGCCCTCCCTGCCAAGTTGCTCTGGATCTGTTTCCAGCGCTGTAATCAGCGCTTCCAGCGTGCGCAGGCCATCTTCAGCGCGGTACCACTGCGGCGGGGGAAGACGATGGAGAAGTGCGGGATCTCCACCGCCCTCCTGGATGAGCAAAGCCATGGAATTTTCATCGGCGGAGAAGAACTCCAGCAGGGGCTTGACTCCAAGCTCGAGCGCCAACTTTTCAACCGCGCTCTCATGTCGAGCCAGCATCTGTCCGTTCACATAGATGCAGTATCCAGGATCCTCGCCTTCCACAACGATGTACATTGATGCGGCCATGGGAAAGAGTGTAGCTCCTTGCTGATCAAAATCGAAGAGCTCAGGAATCCGTGCGGAGATATCCCTTTCAGCCAGCACCGTCTTCTTTGGCTGAACCGACTGCACGCGCCTGACTCCAAGACAAGAGGCTACAGCGTCTCACCCAGGTTGTTCTCACGCTTGGGTCAACTGCCGTAGCCTCAAGTGCCGTAGCCTCAAGATTTGAATCTGCAATGTGGAGCTTAGCTATTCCCTGCACGCGGTTGACCGCCGGGGCTGCCACCCGGGCGGCGGCCACGCCGGCGGCGATTGCGGCGCTGACTGCTGGGGCGTGATCCAGGCTGCGAGGCGGAATCGCCCTGCGCCTGACCAGCCGCTACCTCCAACGGCTCGGCTCCCTCTTCGTCCCCGTCAAAGTCATCCTCATCTTCGAAGTCCTCTCCGCCTTCCACGACGATAGTCTCCTCGTGAAGAGGCTGAACCGGAGCGGTTCGCTCAGGACGCTGTCCGCGCTCTCCACGATCACGGCCGCCGCGCTCTGCGAACTCCCCTCCACCGCTGTGCTCGGAGACGGGAGGCAAGCCGAGTTTCTCGCGCTGCTCGCGAAGCACAGCCTTGCGCGAGAGCTTGATCCGATTGCCTTCCATGGAAAGCACCTTCACCAGAACCTGATCCCCTTCGCGCAGCTCATCCTTGACCTCGCGAACTCGATGCTCGGCAATCTCGGAGACATGGAGAAGGCCGTCCGTTCCAGGAAAAATCTCTACAAAAGCGCCAAACTCCGCCAACCGGACCACCTTGCCCAAATAGGTCTTTCCGATCTCGGGAACCGCCGTGATGTCGGAGATCATCTGGATCGCCTTGGCCAGACCCTCGGCATCCGAAGAGGCCACATTCACGCGACCCGTATCGTCCACATCGATTTTCACCCCGGTCGCGTCGACGATGCCGCGGATCACCTTGCCGCCGGGACCAATCAGATCGCGGATCTTATCGGTTGGAATCTGCAGGGTGTGGATGCGTGGCGCATAGATGCTGGTCTGCTCGGCAGCGCGCGAGATGACCGAATCCATAATGTCCAGAAGGAACAGACGGCCACGGCGGGCCTGTTCGAGCGCCTCGCGCATGATCTGGGTCGTAATCCTCGTGATCTTGATGTCCATCTGCAGGGCGGTAATCCCGTTGCGGGTGCCCGCCACCTTGAAGTCCATGTCACCGTAGTGGTCCTCGGCTCCGGCGATATCAGTAAGAATGGCGTATTGATCACCCTCCTTCACCAGTCCCATGGCCACTCCGGCCACCGAACCCTTGAGGGGAATTCCGGCCTGCATCAGGGCCAGAGATGCGCCGCAGACTGTGGCCATCGAACTGGATCCGTTCGACTCCAGGATGTCAGAGACCACTCGCAGGGTATAGGGAGAATCCTCTTCTCCGGGGAGAACGGCCTCAAGGGCTCTCCATGCCAGGGCACCATGGCCGATCTCGCGACGCCCAACACCCGTCATGCGTCCGACCTCGCCCACCGAAAAGGGTGGAAAATTGTAGTGCAGCATGAAGCGCCGCTTCTGTTCCCCCTCATAGCTCTCCATGCGCTGCGCATCATCGGTGGTGCCCAGCGTCGCGCTCACTAGGGCCTGAGTCTCACCCCGGGTGAAGAGCGCCGAACCGTGAACGCGGGGGAGAACCCCGGTCTCGATCGTAACCTTGCGAATCTCGTCGAAGGCTCTGTGGTCCGGGCGGATGCGCTGGTTGAGGACCTGCTCGCGGAAGATGGCCTCGCGCAGAATTTCAAAGTATTTGGAGAGCTTCTTGGCCGCCTCAGCATCGTCGGCTGGAAGCTGCTTTTTGAGCTCGTCCTTGATCTCCTTGACCTTGGCGTAGCTCTCAAACTTCGGATGCTTTTGCGTGTCCAGAGCATCTTGGAGGCGGTCGCCGATCTTAGCCCGAAGCGTCCCCAGATACTCTTTATCGATTGCAACTTCAGGAACCTGCCGCTTCGCCTTGCCGGCGCGGCTGACTAAATCCTCAATGGCGGCAACAATCTTCTTGATCTCGACGTGGGCGAACTCGATGGCGCCGACAACCGCCTCCTCGGGGACCTCCGAAGCGCCCGACTCCACCATCACAATGCCATCTTTGGTGCCGACCACCATGATGTTGAGCTTGCTTGCGAGACGCTCGGCGTAGGTGGGGTTCACCAAATACTGGCCATCGATGAAACCGATACGAACCGCGCCCACCGGGCCGTGAAACGGAATATCGGACAGTGCCAGCGCGCAGCTCGCACCGTTGATGCCCAGCACATCCGGATCGTTCTCCCGATCGGCCGAGAACACGAAGGCTACCACCTGCGTCTCGTTGCGAAACGTCTCCGGGAAAAGGGGGCGAATCGGGCGGTCAATCTGACGCGCGGTCAGAATCTCTTTTTCACTGGGACGCCCTTCGCGTTTGATAAAGCCACCGGGAATGCGGCCGCCAGCATAGGTGAACTCGCGGTACTCCACCGTCAGGGGAAAGAAATCGATACCCTCTTTGGGGTCGGGAGAGGCCACGGCCGTGGCCAGCACGGCGTTATCGCCACTGGTGGTAAAGGCAGCCCCGGATGCCTGTTTGGCGATACGCCCGGTCTCAAATTGAATCCGCTTGCCGCCGGCAAGTTCTACTGTCACTTCCTGCTTCATAGATGTTCCTCGTTTTCTCTATCTTTGCTCTTCGTATAAGCCTTTTCGACGCCCTGCACGGGCCATCGACCCGGATCCGCCAAGACGAAAGCCCCGTCGAAACTGCTTCGGCCGGGGCTCTACGGTTTCTGGCTGCGAACTGAACAACGCCGCAGGATGCTTGCCCGCGAAGAAGAGAGGACGGAGGCGCCGTCGGCTGCCCCCATCCCAGCGATGCCCGTCTGCAGATTCAATCTTTCACCACTCCCGGCTTCGCCCTATCTCGGGCGAACTCCTGTGGCATCCCTTTCGTTCCTTCCAGGATTGCATCGGCGGTCCCGAGCCCTTAGCATCCGGACCCGGAACGGACCAATCCATACCATCCAGGATGGACTATTTGCGGATACCCAGCTTGGCGATGACGTCACGGTAGCGATCCGAATCGGTCTTCTTGAGGTAGTCAAGAAGCCGGCGGCGCTTGCTCACCAACATCAGAAGACCACGGCGCGAACCATGATCCTTGGTGTGGGTCTTGAAGTGCTCGGTCAGTTCACCGATTCGCTCACTGAGAATCGCAATCTGCACCTCGGGACTTCCAGTGTCCGAATCATGCGTGCGAAACTTGGTAATAATCTCTGTTTTCTTCGCTGTTGCCAACACGGCGGGTCTTGCTCCTGATCTTCTATGAGTCTACTTAATCGTAGTTTCCACCTAAAGAATATCATGCGAAGACTCTGGAGCCGGGCGTCCGCGCATCCAAATCTGACTCCCAGTCCCCTCTGTGGATCGGGAGCCCCATCATAGTCTTGGTTCGATTCCGCCCGAATGTCGACTAACCCAACAGATGCTTGCCCAGAAACTGTAGCGTTCGTTCCCGCGCCAGTTGGGAGGCCGCGGCGGAAAAGCTGCCGCGAGCATCACAGTTGAATCCGTGCTCCGCTTCCGGGTAGACAAAGACTGTGACATCCGCGTAGCTCTGCTTTCGCACGGCGTCGATCTGCTCGACGCCGATATGCGTATCCTTTTCTCCAAAGTGCAACAGGACGGGGCAACTGGGCCTCTCTGAGGCCACACTGCCGATTCCTCCAGGGTAGTAGCCCACTGTGCAGTCCGGCCGCATTCCGGCTGCCGGTCCCCTGGTTGCGCTCATCCACGCTGTAAGCCCTCCGTAGCAGTAGCCGATGACGCCGGTCTTGTGGCCGCCCTGCACGTGTTGAAACGCTGCCGCCACATCCCGCAGGGTCGTCTCTGGCTTCAGTTGCTGGTAGAAGCCAAAGGCGCGCTGCATGTCGGCACCCTGATAGCTGAGCTCGACGTTGCGCTCAAAGCGGTCGAAGAGCGCCGGCGCTATGGCCAGATAACCCTCCATGGCAAAGCTATCGGCCACGCTGCGGATGTGGGAGTTGACTCCAAAAATCTCCTGCACCACCACCAGAGCTGCTTTCGCCGCTCCTTTCGGCGTTGCGAGGTAAGCGGATAGTTCGTGACCGTCGGCCGCCTTCAGTTGTACCCATTTGCTCATGTTGATCTCCTCTTCTAACAGTAGATGACGGTCGAGCCCCTCATCACTGGCGATCTCCTTCTGGGTCCCCACCTCGCCTGCCGGGCTCGCCATCACAGCACGCCGGCTTGTCTGCTCAGGCACACATATTCCAGAAAAGTCTCTCGGAGGGTTAGATGCCGTGTCAGGCTTCGATGGCGCATGGCGAGTTCCCGACGGCCATTTTCAGGCAGAGCCGCTTTCGGTCGGAGTAGACTGGAGGACGCATCCCAGAGCCTGTTGGAAGCAGTGCTGGGAAAACCTCACAACACAGAACGCTCGAAAGGATCATGGTGACATCCATATCAGCGCAAACGATAAACCGGAGAAATCTGCTCCGCTCCATGGGAGCGATAGCTGGAGACGCGCTTTTTTCCGCCGCCGGATGCGGCGGAAGACCATCTCCCGCGACATCCGCTTCAACCGCGTCCGCCTGGCCACCCTCTCTGCCCGTTGGAACCTTCTCACCTTCTACGACCGATGATTCTTTTCTTGACGAGA
>JAJYZE010000358.1 GCA_021800195.1 Acidobacteriota bacterium | reverse complement strand
TCCTCCCGATCCGGATCGATCTGCTGAGGAAACAAGAGGCAACTTTTGCAACGTTCACCGCTCCTGAGCGTCCAACCAGGCGGGTGTTGCTTATCGCAAAGGAGAGAAGAGAGCTAAGTCCCTCGCAAAGAGCAATATCCCTCGATTGACTGCAACGCGAAGCGTGTCTGCGAGCCGGCTGCCCGACGAACCCTCCTGGAAGGTTTGGCAAGCGGCAAACTGTACTAAGATTTGGAATTAGGATTCGGAGTCTCGGAGTCGGAATCTCGGATTCGCCGGCGCCGGGACAGAGCAGGAGATCCTCGGCACGAGATCTCTCCTGGAAGCTCCCGGCCTGGAGTTCTGATTTGAAGTTCCGCTCCGGCTACCCCTCCAGCGGCGGTAACCCGATGGAGATGACAAAATCTCTCTGGCTGCCGGCCGCCACGGAGAGTTGACCCACACCGCAAAGCAAAGCAACGCTCTTGCGCTTCAGAAGAAACTGATTTATGATTCCGCGATTGCAACATGAAGAATTCAAACCATATCGCCTCGCACCTCCTTCGTTCCCGTATCGGGAAACTATGTGTAGCCATTATCGGGACATCTCCCAGTGAGATGATTGAGAAGGCCACGGAAGTACTGAAAGAGTCCAATTTTCTAGAATTTCGACTCGATTATCTGGCCAAACCTGCCGCCGCAATTCCACCGCTCAAGCACTTCCTCGCCAATCAGGGGGCGGCGACGGCCGTCGCCACCTGCCGGAGAAAGGAGTCCGGTGGACGGTTCGACGGTTCGAGAGCCGCCGAGCTGGAGATTTTGCTGAAAGCCGCTGAGGCCGGGTTCCACCTGGTGGACCTGGAACTGGAGACTATCGAAAAACTCCCCAAAAACACCGTAAGCCAGCTCCACGAGGCTGGCGCGGCGGTGATTATCAGCTACCACGATTTCCACGCGACCAAGGATCTGGATGCGGTGTACAAACGGATGCGTCCCTTCGCTCCGGATTTCATGAAGATCGTGCCGACGGCAAAGACTCTCTCCGACAACCTGACGCTGATGAAGTTCCTGGAGCGGGCAGAGGATGAGACCAACTCCAGCGTGGTCGGCCTTTGTATGGGCGATCCCGGAATCATCTCCCGGGTGTTGGGACTCAGGGCAGGATCCGCCTTTACCTTTGCTGCGGCCAGCCAGGGAGAAGAGACCGCCCCTGGGCAGATCGCGGCGCGGACCCTCCTGGAGACCTATCGGATCGACCAGGTAGATGCCGCCACCAAGATCTACGGAGTCGCCGGCCATCCCATCGGGAGTTCCCTTTCTCCGCTGATGATGAATACCGCCTTCCGCCGGGAAACCGTCAACGCCGTTTACCTGGGGCTTCAGACTTCCAAGGTCGAAGACCTCTTCCATCTGGCGCGCGAAATTCCGATTCAGGGGATGAGCATCACCATGCCGCTGAAGCAGGACGTCCTCCCTCTGCTGGAACGGACCGATGCAATCTCCACCAGGATCGGCGCCGTCAACACCATCCTGCGCGCGCAGGATGGAAAGTTCTATGGCTTCAACACCGATGTAGCCGGTATCGTCACTCCTCTGGAGAGACGGCTCTCTCTACGCGGAGCCAGGGTGCTGGTGCTGGGGGCGGGCGGTGCGGCGCGAGCAGCCGTCTTTGGCTGTTGCGACAAGGGTGCGGAGGTCTTCATCCTCAACCGCACGGCAGAGACCGCCCAGAAGTTGGCCCGGCAGGCGGGAGCCAAGACCATAAAGCGCGAGGCCTTGCCGAAGACTCAGTTCGACGTGATCATCCATGCCACCCCGCTGGGAATGTCCGCTGCCGCCAGGCAGGGCTCCGTCTCCAGGAGCGGACCGGCTTGCCCGCTGGAGGAGAATGAGATCAACGCCCGCTTCGTCTTTGATCTGGTGTACAACCCCATCGACACTCCCTTGCTGAAGCTGGCTCGCCAAAAGGGCATCGCCGTCATCTCCGGCCTGGAGATGTTCGTGCTGCAAGGCGCGCGACAGTTCGAAATCTGGACTGGCAAGCCGGCGCCGGAGGAGGAAATGCTGCGCGTCGTGCTGCACGCCCTGCGCCAGAGCGCGGAGCGTGCCGCCGAGCCGTCCGCGCCGCCATCGGCTGCGGCCACGGCCCCCCGCGCCACGGCACCCAGCGCAGCCAGAGAAGAACCTGCGCCACAGGCAAAGTCGGAGTCCAAACCAGCTCCCAAGGCTCCAGCCCGCAAGGCGGCGCCTGCCAAAGTGGCGCGACCCAAGCCAATGGCGAAGACGGAAATAAAAGCCAAGTCGAAGACCAGCTCGAGGTGAGCCAGACCGAACCCAGAAGAAGGCCGTGCCCTGCGCTCGCCTGAGCTTCCGTGATCTCTTGATCCGCCGAGATCAGGCGAACGCAGGGTGTCCGGCAAAAAGTTTCGATGCTCCTCCTCTGGGTCTCATGCGCGCGCCGGAACGCTGCGCCTCGCCCCTTCAACTCGCGTCAAACTCTTGCGCGATCCAGCTCTTCAACGCGGACATGCTTGCCTCTCGGCCAAGAAAGGCCTGAACCAGCTCACGCGCCGGTTTGGAGCCGCCCGGCTCCAGAACCTCGCGGCGATAGCGCAGCGCCGCGGAACTCTCGCTCAGTCGGCTCATGTCAAATTGGGAGAAGAACTCCAGCGCGATCACCTTGTCATAGAGATAGGTGTAGTAGTTGGAGGTATAGCCCACCAGGTGGGTAAAGGCGGCGTACATGCGGTTGCCTTCCACAAACTGGTAACGGGAGAAGCGGTCGTAGCCGGTGCGGAGAAGGCGATCAAGATCCAGTGTGGCCGCCGGCTGGTCATGCGTCTCCAGCGAATAGGTGGCATACATCACCTGGGTCAGCGTGGCCAGAGCACGCCCATGGGCGCTGGCCCGAATCATACGCGCAAAGAGTTCACGCGGTATGGGCTCGCCGGTCTGGTAGTGTCTGGCAAAGCTATTCACCAGCTCCGGATCCGCAAAGAACTCCTCCAGCATCTGCGAGGGAACCTCGACAAAGTCGCCCTCGGTGGAGATGCCTGACTGCCCTGCCCAACGCTGCCGCCCGCCCAGAACCTCGTGCATCAGATGGCCAAACTCGTGGAAGCACGTCACGACGTCGGAGTACAGCATCAGGCCAGGGTCGCTCCCGCTTGGCTGGGGGAAGTTGCAAACCAGAGATGCCTCGGGAAGCTGCCGGCCAAGCACGCCGCTCACCAGCGAGCACTCACT
>JAJYZE010000357.1 GCA_021800195.1 Acidobacteriota bacterium | reverse complement strand
TGGAGTAAGGCGCTTTACTGGGAAAGCCGTCCCTTGAAGCCGCCGCTCTGCAGGACACCCAAGCGGAGGAGAGGGGCCGGAGAGCGATGTTGCGGCTCCGGTTGCGAAGCATGAGCAATCTGCGCAAAAACGAACCGCGGCAACTGGCTCCGATCGACGCCCGCCAGATGGACACCCTACGTGTCTTCCACGAGGTGGCGCGGGCGCTGACGTCGAATCTGGACCTGGACTCCCTGCTGCGTTCCATCATGTCCAAGATGGAGGAGTTCTTCGGGCCAGATCACTGGTCGCTGCTGATCGTGGATGAGCAGACAGGTGACCTTTACTATGCCCTCTCCACGGGTCTGGATGAGTCGCAGATGCGTGAGCTGCGCTTGAAGCGGGGCGAAGGCATCGCCGGTTATGTCGCCATCTCCGGTCAACCCCTGGTGGTGGCCAACGTCAACGCCGACCCGGACTGGTCAAGCTACGCGCAGGCGCATCCGGAGTTGAATCTGCGTTCCATCGCCTGTCTGCCGATTCGTCATGGTGATCGCACCCTCGGGGTTCTGCAACTCAACAACAGCAAGCTGGATCTGCTCCCAGAGTCCTCCCTGGCCTTTTTGCGAGTGCTCTGCGACTATGCCGCGATTGCCCTGGAGAACGCGCGCCAGGTGAATCTCATCCACCACCTCAGCATCACCGACGACTGCACGGGACTGTTCAACGCCCGTCACCTGTACACCTTGCTGAAGGAGGAGATTCAGTCTCACGGCGGGCGTCTGGTTCGCCGCGTGGTGCCGATTCTGAAGCCGCACTTTAGTCTTCTGTTCCTGGATCTGGACCGCTTCAAGCGGGTGAACGACACGCACGGCCACCTGGTGGGGTCAAGGCTGCTGGCAGAGGTTGGGCAGATCCTGGGGCAGACCCTTGGATCCCATCATCCGGCTTTCCGCTATGGAGGGGACGAGTTTGTGGCGCTGCTGCGCGGCCTGGACAAGCCGGCGGCTACACAGCTTTCGCAGGAACTGCTGGAAAAGATCACCCGTGCCCGCTTTCTTGGCGGAGAAGGGCTCTCCTTGACGATGACGGCCAGCCTGGGACTGGCGACCTTTCCTCAAGACGGCCAAACGCTGCACGACCTGATCCGCTCGGCCGACACCATGATGTATGCGGCCAAGGATAACGGCCGCAATCAACTCATGGTGGCCAACGGCCCGACGCGCGGTCCGCATCCCTTACCCGGCCCGTCGCGCCACCGCTGAGCGATGGAGAGAATGAGCAGGAATCATGCCATTTCGCCAGTCTGGCCATCCAGATCGATACCCAAGGTGCGGGAGACTCTGTGCAGCCCGGGCTTCAGCCGCCAGGGGCTAAAGCATTTTCAGTGTTGCTGGGTACACCGGAGAGGACGTGCAGTGGCGTTTTCATTGGGAAAACGCCCATGGAGGTCGAGGCGTCGCGTTACACCTGCACTGAAAGCGCTTTAGGCTCCGCCTGCCCGGCTAAGCACGCCCAGGTCGGCCAGGCCATTGACGAAGTACTGCACGGCGAGGGCCACCAGCAGCAGGCCCATCACGCGGATGAGAATGCGGATGCCCGTGTCGCCCAGGACTCTGGCAACGCGCGAAGCGCTGCCCAGCACCAGGTAGCAGATGGCTGCGGTGACGGCGATGGCCCCATAAATGGCCGCCATCTGCCAGTAGCCCTCTGACCGATGCGCCTGTCCGACCAGGATCATCACGGAGGTGATGGCACCCGGGCCGGCCAGCATGGGGATTCCCATGGGGACGATTCCGGCGTCATCCTTGCTGGCCGCCGCAGCCCGCTCGTCGTTGGACTCCTGGGTCGGCGAGCGCTTGGCGGCGAGCATGTCCAGACCGATGAGCAGAAGAATGATGCCGCCGGCGATCTCAAAAGCGGGCAGCGTGATGCCGAAGACGCGGAAGATATAGGTTCCCGCAGCGGCGAAGGCGCTGAGAATCACCAGCGCGGTGAAGGAGGCTTTGCGGGCGGTGCGGATGCGCTTGGCCTGGCTCTGCCCCTCAGTGACAGCCAAAAAGGTGGGCAGTGCGGCGAAGGGATCCACCAGAAAGAAGATGGAGCTGAGCGCCAGCAAGGAGAAACGAACGTAGACGGACTGCTCCAGCCGCGCGCCCAGATGCGCCTGCGCGCCCAGATGCGCGCCGACACCGGCCAGCCCTGTGGCATGGGATGAAAACATCATGATGCCTGGATTGTTTCATGCCGCCGCAGGGCAGGCCATAGCCGCAAATCGCTCACGACAAGGGCTGCGCCAACTCTCCGCCACGTATAATCTGGGCAGACTTCAGGCAGAGAGTCAGGAGGAGATATGCCAATCCAGCCCACCAAATACATCTGGCGCAACGGTGAGTTGATCCCTTGGGAGAAGGCCAATATCCATGTGATGAGCCACGTGGTCCACTACGGGTCGTCGGTCTTCGAAGGGATTCGCTGTTACACCCAGCCGGGCGGCGCAGCCATCTTCCGGCTGGAAGAACACATGAGGCGGTTGGTGGACTCCGCCAAGATCTACCGCATGCCTTTGCCCTACACGCTGGATCAGTTGAATGCCGCCGTAGTGCAGCTGGTAGAGGCCAACGGAGTCGCCCCCTGTTACATTCGGCCGATCGCCTTCCGGGGCTACGGAGAGATGGGCGTGAACCCCCTAAAGTCGCCCGTCGAGGTCTACATTGGCAACTTTCCCTGGGGCAAGTACGTGGCCGGCAATGATGGAGCCGATATCTGCATCTCCAGTTGGAACCGCCTTGCGCCTAACACCATGCCTTCCCTGGCCAAGGCCGGGGCCAATTACATGAACTCGCAGCTCATTCACATGGAGGCCCTGACCAACGGCTATGCGGAGGGGATTGCCCTGGACAGAAACGGCTACCTCTCCGAAGGCTCGGGAGAGAATCTGTTTCTGGTTCGATCGGGCGTCCTCTACACAGCTCCGTTGGCCAACTCGGTGCTGAGCGGCATTACCCGCGACTCCGTCCTGGTGCTGGCGCGGCAGTTTGGAATTCCGGTGGTGGAACAGGCCCTGCCGCGCGAACTGATCTACGTCTGCGACGAGGCTTTCTTTACTGGGACCGCGGCTGAGGTGACGCATCTGCGCTCCGTCGATCGCATTCTGGTGGGCGATGGAGCCATGGGGCCGGTGACCAAGTTGCTCCACGATGCCTACTTCAACATTCTGAACGGGTTGGCCGAAGACCGCTTCCACTGGCTGACCCCGGTTGCGGTTCGTG